>JAJYMR010000413.1 GCA_021786815.1 Deltaproteobacteria bacterium | reverse complement strand
TTTATTTCGAACCTGGTCGGCATCAAACCGCATGACATTCGATGTGGAATGCCAGTAGAGGTCATGTTCGAAAAAATCGACGAGCAGATCACGCTGCCGAAATTCCGGCCTCGGGCAGGCTACTGACCGCGCCGGAGACGTCGCAGCTTTGCTCGCCCTGCCAAACGCCAATGTTTTCGCTCGATAAGAAATATCTTCAGAGCCTCGTGGAAAGCTCCCCGGACATAATTGTCGCGGTGGACCGCGAAGGCACGATCATTTATTACAACGACGGAGCCCGGGAAAATCTTCATCACACACCCGAAGAGATAATCGGCGAGAAGGTCACGCGCATCTATCCGTCCCTCGAGGAAGCACAGCGCGTGATGAAGGCGATGCGCAAGTCGGACAAGGGGCGTATCGCGAGCTTCGAGACCGTCTTCCGCAGCAAGGACGGCGAACTCATCCCCGTCGCCATCTCCGGCTCGCTCATCCGCGACGAGCACGGCAACGAAATCGGCTCGATCGGCTTTGCGCGCGACATCCGCCGGATGCGCCGGCGCGAGCAGCTTGCCACCGCCGGCGAAATCGCGGTCAGCCTCGCCCACGAGATCAACAACCCGCTCGAATCGATCACCAACAACCTCGAACTTCTGTCCCGCGCAATCGAAAGCCATCTGAGCGAAGCCGAACTCGCGGTCGAACATCAGCACATGGGCGCGATTCGCGAGAGCATCACTCGGGTTACCGCAATCGTCCGCCGGCTCGACGAGATGTGCCGCAAGGGTATTTACGAAACGCGCGACTACATGGCCGGCAAACGGATGGCGGATCTCGCCCCGCGCGAAGCCGCGCGCGAGAAGGAACCCGAACGGCGCGCCCCATGTGAGGAGAGCTGGCCTCTGGCCGGGATGGCGATACTGGTGCTCGACGACGACACCTCGGTCGTCAACTCGCTCGCCGACTTGTTGCGCGCCGAGCGATGCATCATCTACACGGCAACGCGGCCCAGCCACGCGCTAGGAATCGTGCACAGCGTGAAGCTCGACGCGGTCATCTCGGACGTCGTGATGCCGGAGATGGACGGCTACGAGTTCTACATGCAGCTCAAGCGGGAGATGCCCGGGCTGCCGGTTATCCTGATGACCGCCTACTATTACGACAAGGACCACATCATCAAGCGCAGCCGGTTGCGCGGACTCGAGGGCGCCATCTTCAAGAAGCCGATCAATCCGGCCAAACTGCGCGAGATGCTCTCGCAACTTCGCCAGAAGACACCGCCCCTCAAAGCTCAGCGCGCAACCCAGGGCGCGGCGTGAACCTCATCCGCCGATGAAGGCGAAACCGCCCGGCAGAGCCTCCAGAAACAGAACTCAGCCGTCCAAATCCAGCCCTCGGGCGCTCCTCCAGCGGCGTCGCTACCCGATCCTCGAATTCGATACCAGCCCGGTCGCCGTCCTTGAGCCGACCGCTGTCGCCCGGCCCTCGGACCTGCCGGAGCATTGCGTGCTCTGCTTCTTCCAGGACGTGATCGATGGGCTTTGCCAGAACGGAGCGCGCGAAGTTGGGCGCCGGCGCAGCGAACTCGGCAACCATCCGATTCACGAGATGGAGTTCGACGGGCGCCGGCTTGCCGTCGCCCATCCGCGCGTCGGCGCTCCGATGGCGGCGGCGATGCTGGAAGCGCTGGTCGCGATGGGATGCCGGAAGTTTGTCGCGTGCGGCGGCGCGGGCGTCCTCGACGGCGAAATCGCCGTCGGCCACATAATCGTGCCGACCGCCGCGATTCGCGACGAGGGAACGTCGTACCATTATCTTCCCGCCTCGCGCGAGATCGAGCCGAGCCCGCGCGCGCTTGCCGCAATCCAGTCCGTGCTCGGGTCGCGCGGCCACGACTACCTGACGGGCAAGACCTGGACCACCGACGGTCTCTACCGCGAGACGCGAAGAAAGGTTCTGATGCGAAAGCGCGAGGGATGCCTCACGGTCGAGATGGAAGCGGCGGCGTTTTTTGCGGTCGCCAAATTCCGCGGCGTCGAGTTCGGCCAACTCCTCTACGCGGGTGACGACCTGAGCGGCGAATGGGACCATCGCGACTGGATGCGCCACGAGGTCCGCGAGCATCTGTTCCGCTTGGCCGCCGAAGCCTGCCTGAAGCTTTAGCCGCGCGCCTGCGCAGCATCGCCGGCTTGCCGCCGGCTGGTTCTCAAAGCTCCGCAGAAATCGTCACGCAACCCGGTCCGATCGGGCTGCGATGCTCAGATGATAGCGCCCGTCGGCTGCGGCGAGCCTCACCGGCGCGTCGAACGCCTCGGAGAGAATCGCGCTGGTCAGCACGCGTTCCCTCGGTCCCGCCGCAAGCACGCGCCCGCGCTTGAGCACCAGCACATTGGTGAAACAGGGCATGATTTCCTCGACATGATGCGTCACCAAAACGAGCGCCGGCGCTTCGGCACTGCGCGCCAGCCGGCCGAGGAAGCCCAAAAACTGCTCGCGTGCGACCGGATCGAGGCCGGCGCACGGCTCGTCGAGGATGAGAAGCTCGGGCCGCCCCATCAAGGCCCGTCCGATCAGCACGCGCTGGCGCTCGCCCTGCGAGAGATAGCGCCAGGGCCGGTCATGAAGCGCCTCGGCCTCGACCATCCGCAGGATCTCCATCGCGCGCGTCCGCTCGGCCTCGTCTTCGCCGCCCCAAAGCCCGATCATCGCGCGCGCGCCGCTTATCACGGTTTCGAGCGCGGCCTCGTGCCCGGGCATCATCTGCTGAATCGCCGAACTTACGATTCCCACGCGCTTTCGGAGCTCGCGCCAGTCCGTGCGCCCGTAGGTTTCGCCGAGCACGCTGATCGTACCGGCGGTGAGCGGCAGATATCCGGTCATCACGCTCAACAGCGAAGTCTTGCCGGAGCCGTTCGCGCCCATCACGACCCAGTGCTCGCCGCGCTCGACACGCCAATCGACATTTTCAAGGATTACGATCTCGCGCTCGACCCTGAGGCCGGCAATCTCGATAACGGGACCGGTTTCTCTCATCTGAAAACTTGCGCGCTCTAATTGGTCATCACGACGAAGCTGGTTCCGGCGCTCGGGTTTGCGGGGCTTTCGGTGTTGAAGGTGGTCGGCGTGCACAGCACCTGGCCGCACGAGCCGTTTATCTGCATTTGCGCGACGGTGCCGTCGCCGCTGTCGCCCGTGTAGACGTATGCGCCCTGCGGATCGACCGCGAGCCCGGTCGGTCCGTTGGGTCCCGTGACCGCGTTGAGCAGCGTCAGGTTCGCCGCGAGCCGGCTGAAGGCCGAAACCGAGTCTCCGGCCAGATTGGCCGTGAACAGATAGTAGTTGCCGCCATTGATGGCGAGTCCCATCCCGAGCGGCTGGCTCGTTACGCTTCCGGTCGTAAACGTCCCGTTGAAGATTAGCGTCCCGCTCGAAACCATGAACCCGGCGACCGCGCCCGTTGAGAGATCGGTGACGAACAGGTATTCGCCGCTCGAGTCCGAGGTTGCGACTTCGAATTCTGGCGTTCCCGTCGTGGTCCCAAGGCTCGGCGTCGCGGCGCCGTTCAACGTCAGTGTGCCGTTGGAGTTGATGACATACGACCAGATCTCGCCGGCCGTGTTATCGGCAACGTAGAGGTACGAGCCGTCGGGAGTGATCGCGATACCGACCGGCCCGCTCAGTCCGGTCACGGTACCTAACGAGGTCAGCGCCCCGTTCGACCCAATCGAGTATTCAGAAACCGTTCCGCTCGTGCCGTTGCCGAAGTTGGTGACGTAAACGTACTGCCCGTTGGGACTAATCGCGATCGCCTCTGGGTTGGTCCCGGAGACAATCTTGCCGATACTCGAAAGTGTGCCGTCGGTGTTGATCGAAAACTCGTACACGTAGCCGTCGGCGAAGTTGGCCGCGTACAGATAACTGTTCGACGGGTCGATCGCGAGACCCTTGGGACCCCCGGTCGCGCCTGCGGTCACGGTGCCGGTCAGTGTGAGCGCGCCGGTGGAAGTGTTGCGGACGAACTCGGCGATTCGAGCGTCGTTGAAGTTCGACGCGTACAGAAACGCCCCCGTCCCTGGCGATGCCGTCGCAGTCGGCGTCGCCGTGGGACTGGAGGAGGTCATGCCGAAGAAGCTGTTGCCGCATCCGGCGGCCATCGCGACCGCAATCATCGTCGCGACCGCAACCAGGGCGGGAACCGCCCGCGCCGCCATGGCGCCCCGTTTCCTCGTAGACCCGGCCGACCTTGCCTTCATCTTCGGTTCCTTTTCCCTCATCCCGCTCGCGCGACTCGATCAGCAATCCCGAAATCCGCGACGGATACAAGACCGCTCACAGGCCGCAAGGCTTGACATCGCCGCCGATTCGGACGAGACGAAGCCTAGACACAAGCGGAGGGCCGGCGATGGCAAAAATCGATTTCGCAAAAGTTCCGCAGTTCTCGCAACTGCCGGTTAAGAAGGGCGCGCCAGAAGATTCGTCATGGGGCGTCTTTGGCGACGACGACGAACTTGGATGCCTCAATTTTCTCAGTCCTGAGGGCGTGGTCGAAGCGGCGCGCCTGGTGCAGAAGGGCAGGGTGTTCCGGCTCGACACCCCAATCAACTACGCGAAGCCTCCTCTCTTCAATCGCGCGCCGGCGCGGCACAATATCGTTACCTTCGAGCAATACGGGCTGCTCGGCCATGACGACTCGCTCGACAACTACAACACCCAGGAAGGAAGCCAGTGGGACGGCTTGGCCCATATCGGCCACGTCCGCCATCACGCCTTCTATAATGGCGTCAAGGCGAGCGAGATCAAGGACGGACCGGGCGGCAAGCTCGGCATCCACAAGTGGGCCGACAAGTTCGTCGGCCGCGGCGCGCTGCTAGACGTTTGCAAATACCGCACCGGGCAGGGCCGACCGCTCAACCCGCTCAGCAATGAGAAATACAGCCTCGACGACCTAAAGCAGGCGCTCGCGGCGCAGGGCACCAAGCTCAAGCCCGGCACGATCCTGCTGATACGGACGGGATGGATGCAGGCGTACCTGAAGGCGTCGGACGCCGAGAAGCGCGCGATGGCGCCGCTCGAGGCGCTCAAATCCTGCGGTATCGACGACAGCCGCGAGATGGTCGCGTGGTTCTGGGACAACCGGTTCGCCGCGGTCGGCACCGATTGCCCGGCCGTGGAGCCGTGGCCGTGGGACTTCAAAGATGAGGGCGCGCTGCACTACCGCACACTCTCGCTGCTCGGGCTGCCGATCGGCGAGCAGTTCGTGCTCGACGACCTTGCCGCCGATTGCGCCGCGGACGGTCGCTACGAGTTCATGATGGTCTCGGCGCCGCTCAATCTCGAAGGCGGAATCGCGTCTCCGCCCAACGCGGTCGCGATCAAGTAGGCGCGCGCCGCCCGCGTCCGCCTTGCGCCGCCGTTTCGCCCGCGATAGTCGCGATCGCGAGGCGCACCGCCCGCTCCATCACTTCGAGCGACATGCTCGGGCTTGCGGGACGGCGCGCGGCCTGCGCCGCGTCGTAGGGCAGATGGATGAAGCCCGCCGCCACGTCGGGTTTGCGTCTTAGCGCGTGCAGCGCCGCGTACATCGCGGCGTTGCATGCGTACGCGCCCGCGGTGAGCGAGATCGACGCGGGAATCCGATGCCGCCGAAGCGCCTTCAGGATCGCGTGGAGCGGAAGGCGCGCGAAGTACGCGTCGGGGGCTCCGTCAATCAGCGTGCGAGCGTCGTCGCGCGTGTCGAGATGTCCGCCGTTTCGGTTCTGGAAAAGGTTTATCGCGACCCGCTCGAGCGAGATCGCCGCGCGTCCGCCCGCCTGGCCAAGCCCGAGAAAGGCCCGCGGCCTGAAACGCTCGACCGCGTCGTTCACCCGCGCCGCAACTCGCACGCAATTGACCGGCGCGCGGATCGCCTTGACCGCAAATCCTTCGATAACCTCGCCGTCGAGCGCGCGCGCAACTTCCCACGATGGATTGATCCGCTCGCCTCCGAACGGCTCGAAGCCGCTTACCAGGATGAGCGACGTCATCGCGCGCCGAACCTACCGTTTCGGGCGGCGGGGATGCTCGATCGGAACGTCGTCGCGGTTGCCCCATTCGCCCCACGAACCCCAGTAATTGCGCACGTTCGAATAGCCCGCGAGCCGTAGCGCGAAGTAGGCGTGCGCTGCGCGGTAGCCGCCCTGGCAGTAGGCGATTATCTCCGCGCCGGCTTCCAACCCGAGCCTCTCGTACATCGAGCGAAGCTCCGAGGCCGGCTTGAAGCGTCCGGCGCCGTCGAGCGCCTCGGTCCAGTCCAGATGGTACGCGCCGGGGATTGCGCCGCCACGCTTTGCGCGCACCCGCTCGCTGTAATATTCAGCGTCGCTGCGCACGTCGAAGAGCTGCACCTCGGGCCGTCCGAGCCGCTCGACCAGATACGGTCGCGAGGCTGCCGGCTCGTCGCGCGGCGTGCCGTCGAAGCGCTCGGGCGCGACCGGATGCGCCTCGGTCACGAGCCTTTCACCGGAAAGCGCGCCGAGGCCGCCGTCCAGAATCGCGGCCGCGGGATGTCCCATGAATTCCAGCGCCCACGCGCATCGCGCCGCCCGCATCCCGGCATTCTCCTCATAGAAGAGGACGGTCTTGCGCGTGGTTATCCCGAGCGCCGAGAAAACCCATTCGAGCTGCGCCTTGAACTCGGCCGTGCCGCGCTCGTCCGAGTCGTAATAATGGAACGGGAACGGGTCGAAATGACGGGCACCGCTGAGATGGCCCGCCCAGTAGTCCTTCGCCGAGCGCGTGTCCACGATAATCACGTCCGGGTCGTCGCGATGCTTCGCGAGCCATCGGCCATCGACCAAAAAGTCCGCCTTGGTTTCCGATTGAGCCATCGAAAATGCCCCTTGCACGACTTGGAACCGAGCGGCCCGTCGCGCGTGTGTGCCCCGTTCAGACCGCGCGCGCCGCGCTTCCAACCGCTTCGCTAATAGAGCGGAATCCCTCACGCCTGAGCAAGGCGCCAAGCCCGGCCTTGATAGCGGCGACCAGGCCCGGCCCCTCGTAAACAAGGCCCGTGTAAAGCTCGACCAGGCTTGCACCGGCCGTGATATGGCCGAAGGCGTCCTCGGCGCTCATTATTCCGCCCACCCCGATTATCGCGATTCTGCCGCCGGTATGGCGATGGATGTCCGCTATAAGCCGCCGCGCGACGGGCAGAAGCGGCGCGCCGCTGAGTCCGCCTTCGAGCGCGGAGCTGACGCCGACCTCTTCGCGGCGAATCGTCGTGTTCGTCGCCACGATTCCGTCGAGTCCAAGCGCGAGCGCGGTGTCGCAGATGGCGTGAAGCGTCGGCGGGTCGAGGTCGGGCGCGAGCTTTATCAGGATCGGCGGCTTTCGCGCCCCGGGCGCGATCTCCGCGTTCATCGCGGCAAACAACTCGCGCATCCGAAGCGGAGATTGCCAGTTCCTTAGCCCCGGAGTGTTCGGCGAGCTTACGTTGACGACCACGAAATCCGCCATCGGCCCAAGCCGCCGCATCAGGACGGCGTAATCCGCCGCGACCCGGTCGGGCGGCGTGTCCTTGTTGGGACCGAAGTTGAGCGCTAGCGGAATCCGGATACCGCGCCGGCGAAGCCGCTCGATACGCGCAGCGACGGCCTCGGCGCCTTCGCTCGGAAAGCCGAGGCGGTTGACGACCGCGCGATTCGCCGGCAGACGCCACACTCTGGGCGGCGGGTTTCCCGGCTGCGGCATCGGCGTGATCGTACCAAGCTCGGCAAATCCGAATCCCATCGCCTGCCATGCGTGCGCGGCGCGCGCGTCCTTGTCCATCCCGGCGGCAAGCCCGATTGGATTCGTGAAATGAAGGCCGAAGAGATCGATTGCAAGTTCCGGCGCGTCGCGGCGCGGACGAATCGCGGGCATCGACGAAAGCGCCGAAATCGCAAGCCGATGCGCCCGCTCCGCATCGAGCCGAAACAGGACCGGGCGCAGCATCGCGCGATAGATGATTTGCGCCAGCGCCGGCATCGTTCGGGCAATTTAGAGTGCCGGGCGCGCGCAGGCAATCCGCCCGTATCGCGTTACGGTTGCGCGCGCTCGCGCAAACCGGGCAAGATGCGTTTTCGCTTCGGTTGAAGTAGAATCCATCAAAAGCCTTGGGGTGAAGGAAATTGCCGACTTATCAATGTTCAAAATGCAAGGCCAAGGCTGAGTATCAGATGCCGGTCCGCGACGCTCGGCTTTGGGATTTCCGCTGCGAGAAGCACAAGACGCCGATGCATTCGAAGATTCTCACGGTGCCGAGACAGTCTGGCGCTGCGGGAGCCAAGGCGCGGCGCTAGCGCATAGCCGGGCGCGCATCCGGGGGGAAGCAGGGCGTGGGCAAGCAGGCAACGATGCAGGTAAAGCTGATCGATTACGCGCGCGCGCCGCTCGAGAAGCTCTACGCGGCCTTTCGCACCTGCTATTCCTCGGACAGCCCGATCGAGATCTGGCGCAATATCGAGGCCGAAAAGATAAGCCACGACAAGATTCGCGAGTTCATCGGCGAGCGGCTCAAGACCGGACACGCGTCGCCGCTCGAGCAGGTCGTCTTCTGGTTCGCGATCGCCAACGTCTCGCGCTCGCTCTCGCATCAGTTCGTCCGCCATCGTATTGGAATCAGCTTCGAGCAGCAGAGCCAGCGTTACGTCAAGTTCAAGCAGGAGCGGCTCGCTTTCGTGATGCCCGAGTCTTGGCAGCGTGCGGGACTCGACCGCGAATTCGAGGAACATCTCGGCCGCACCTCGGAACTTTACGCGCGCGCGCTCAAGGCCGGCATCCCGGCCGAGGACGCGCGCTTCGTCCTGCCCAACGCGGCGCCGACGAATTTCCAGGTAATGGTGAATTTCGCCGAGATGCTCCATATCTGCGACCTCAGGCTTTGCGTGCGGGCGCAATGGGAGATCCGGCGGATGGTCGCGCTGATGAGGGCCGAGATAAAGCGTGTCCTGCCGGAAATTGCCGTCTTTCTGCAGCCCAAATGCGGCGAGAACCGGATGGGCTACTGTGACGAGACGCTGGAAGACTGGCAGAAATGTCCGCTCGGGCGGGTGCGACCGCACAAGTCCTCGCTGTTCGAGCTTTACGACCGCTACGGCTCGGCCAAGGCGCGCGCGCTCAGCGAGCAGGAATTCCGCGCGGTCGAGGAAAAGGAACAGCTCTGAGCCGCGTTCGCCGTTTGCTCTCTGCCGCGGCGGATGCAATTTGTTTTGCGGCGTGAACGAGAAGTTCCAACAGGCCATCGAGGTGTTCAATCGCGGCGAATATTTCGACGCGGCCGAACGGTTCGAATACGCGGCGGCGACGCTCGACGATGAACTGAAGGCGCTCGCCGGAGCGCTCAACCGTATCGCCGCGGCTCTTCATCTTCGCTTCGAACGTGGAGGCCGTCAGGCCGCGGTCAATCTGCTGTCGCAGGCGATGCTTCTGCTCGACGACATGAAGCCCGAACGCGGCGGAATCAACATCGAGCGGCTGTACGCGGAACTCCACGCCTACACCGAGGAAATTCGCGCGACTCCGCGCGACGAACGCTATGGCCTCAAGCATCGCGCGCGGCTCTTCGTCGAACGCCGCCGCGCCCCGCGAATCGAACGCGCCCCCAAGCCGTAGCAGCGCCCGCGGCGGGGCAAAGCTCGGCCTCGAAGCGATTCGGGCCGCCATGCTCGGATGCGTGCGATGCGCGGCGCTGGTCCGATGCCGCTCTCGCGTGGTGCCCGGAAGCGGCGACGCGCGGGCGCGTGTGATGTTCGTCGGGATAGCGCCGGGACGCTTCGGCGGCGACCGGACCGGAGTCCCGTTTTCGGGAGATCGGTCGGGCGCGATGCTGCGCCGGATGCTCGCGCGGGCGGGGCTCGCAAGCGTGTTTATCACGAACCTCGTGCGATGCAATCCGCGTGACGCGCGCGGGCGAAACCGCGATCCGGAGCGCACGGAAATCGCGAACTGTCGTTCTCATCTGGAGG
>JAJYMR010000403.1 GCA_021786815.1 Deltaproteobacteria bacterium | reverse complement strand
GATTCCTTTGGCCTCGGCGACCGAATTGTTGATGAAGGCGAACGGTTCGCCGCGATGCAGTTTCAGCATCTCTTGGGAGGTATGCCAGACGCCATGGATACTCCACCGGACGTGTCCGCTGGTGAGTCGAAGCGGTTGGCGTCCGCCTATGAAGGGCGGCGTCTTGTGCCGCACCAGGTGCTCGTCGGCTTCGATGAACCAGGGATGGTCGAGATAAAATTCGATGCGCCGGGTGGTGGTCGAGTACGGGACCTTGTGTTCTACCTGATCCCGCATCGGCCAGAAGACCTCGCCGGCGACCAGATCGGAATTTTGCGCGATGATGGTCGGGAAATTCGGCCGCCCGGTCAGCCACACCATCCCATCCTTGCGCACCTTGTCGAGGCTCGGTGAATCTCCGTCCAGCGCCGTGTACCATCCCATCTGGCCTAGCGCGCGGTAAGCGTTATCGACGAGCCGCTCCTCATCCTCGTTGCTCTCGCCGTAATGGTTGCCATAAGTGGCGCGCCAGTAGATATCGTCGACGATGATCTCGCGGTCGCCCGACTTGTAACGTTCTATGCCGCGCTTTTTGAGATTGGCCTGCACGCCGCGCAGGATGCCGAGCACAATCTGCCGATCCGATCGCGATTCGCCCACCATCGGGACCGTCTCATCGGTGAAGATGCCGAAGCGGGTGCTGGGCGCGGCGCCCTTGGCGTCGGCGTACTCGTAATAGGACGCCGCGGGGAGCACGTAGTCGGCGTAAAGCGCCGTGGTGCTCCAGCGCGGATCGAGCACCACTATCAATTCATATTTCGGCCACTGGGTCTTGAGATAGGTATTCATTCCGCCGCGGTAATGGCGTAGCGGATTGCCGCCCGAAACGAAGGTGGCGCGCGGCGTCAGGTCGCGCGCCGGGCGATCGAAACCCTGCCACCATCCGGCGCCCAGCGCTTCCTCGGCATACTCGCTGATCTTTTTTTCGGTGTGCGGGTCCTCGAGGAATTTGTCCCACACTTCCTTGTAGCCGCCGTGGTAATACCAAAGGAAAATCGGAGTCGCATAGGTGCCGTTGGCACGCAACTGCTCGCGCAACGCGCCAAAGCCCGCCTCGACCATCGGCATCGAGGGATCCATCTTGAAGCGGGTCTTGTAGTCCTCGACCATCTTCTCCGACAGATTCATCGCGTACATAATCGGGTCGGACGATTCGAGTACGTCCTTGGGAAGCCCGCTCAGCATCGGCATCCCGCATCCAAACTCCGCGCCGACCGACCATCCCTGCGTCCCGCATCCGGGCTTCCCGACATTGCCGGTGAGCGCGAGCATGTAACAGTAGGAGCGTTCCAGCAGGTCGCCATGATACGTCTTGCCGGCCTGCCAGTTGATGAAAACGTAAACCTTGCGAGGCGGCCGGCATAGTTCGGCGATTTTCTCGAGCATCTCGGGATGCACGCCTGCCTGTTCGTGAACGCGTTCAGGCGTGTATTCCTCGATTCGCCGCCTGAGCAGCGTGAACACCGGAGTCGCCTCGATCTCGGCACCATCTTTCAGGCGCACCTTGACCTGGCCATCGAGCGCATATTCGCACGAAACGGCAAGCGTGCCCTTGGGAAGGGGCGCGATCTTCGCCGTAGTCGAATCGAGGACGTAAAACTGCTCCTCATCACCGCCCTCGACCATGTCCGATTCGCGCAGAAACCGCCCGGTATCGCGGCGCACCAGGACCGGCGCGTCGGTCTGCTCGCGGATGAACTCGTAGTCGACCCATCCGCGCTCGAGCAGGATCCGGCAGACGCCGAGCCAGAGCGCAGGATCGGCGGCCCAGTTGATCGGCACCCATACGTCGCAGAACTGCGCCGTCGGGTTTTTATCGGGCGCGATCGCCACGACCTTGGCGCCCCGGTAGCGCGCTTCAAGCACGTAGTGCATGTCCGGGATGTTCGCGTAGACCGGGTTGGAAAGAACGAACAGGGTATCGGGCAGGAACAGCGCCTCGATCCCGGCGGTGTGATGGTACTGGCCGAAGGTCAGGTACTGTCCGCGGTTGAAATCGCATCCGAGCGCGTCGGTGTCATAGCTGACACCGCCAAGCAACGACGTGACGGCGCCGATCGTACCCTCGGAACCACCCCGCACCACGCTCGCACCGTTCGAGCAGTGCTCATCAATGATGCTTTGCGGGCCGTATTTCGCGATAACGTCGGCAAGCTTCGAGCCGATCTCATCGAACGCCTGCTCCCATCCGATGCGCTCCCATTGGCCGCTGCCACGCTCGCCCTTGCGCCTCATCGGATAGAGTACCCGGTCCGGTCCGTACATCGCGCGCGAGTGTTGATAGCCCTTCTGGCATCCGCGCGGATTGAAGTCGGGCACCCGAAACACCGGATCGGTGAACTCGGGGTAGGTGCATGACACCTCCTCGCGGATCACCTTGCCGTCGCTCGCATAGACGCGGAAGGGACAATTGCCTGGCAGACAATTGACCCGGTGCGTACCCCATCGGCAGACGTCCCAATGCCAGTATTGACGGCGTTCCTGCTCGGAATCACGCTTGTCACGGGCTTTTTCGCCCTGCTGCGTCGCGCGAGACATCTTTCTGTTCCGCGGTTAGCCCTGAAATTGCGCCTTTTCGAATGCGATGTTGGTCTGGCGGTCGGACTGCGAGGGCGACCAGTTCCAGAGCGTGTATTCGTAATGCCGGTAGCCGCCGGCGAAATGCAGTCCCTTGGGAGGACCCGGCAGCAGCCCGTCATACGGCATCCAGTTCGGATACTGATACGGCTCCCAGGCGTGATAGATGACCAGTTGGTCGGGACGGGTACAGGAACTCAGCTTGGCTTTGACTATGAACGCTCCGTAGTCATTGAAGACCCGGATATAGTCATTATCGGCGATACCTTTTTGCGCGGCCGCGGTCTCGTTGATAAATGCGAACGGCTCGCCCCGATGAAGCTTGAGCATCTCGTAGGCAACCACCCAGTTGGAATGGATACTCCATCTGAGATGCCCGCTGGTGAGCCTGAGCGGCTGGTGTCCGCCGATATCGGGGGGCTGCTTGTAACGGACCATGTGCTCGTCGGCCTCGATGAACCAGGGATGGTCGAGGTAAAGCTCGATTCGCCGCGTGGTGGTGGCGTAAGGCACCTTCTGTTCGATCTGATCGCGGAACGGCCAGAAGGCCTGACCGGGAACGATATCCGCGTTCTGGACCACGGTCGCGTGCCATCCCGGACGGCCGGAAAGCCACGCCTTGCCGTTCTTGCGCAGGTTGTCGAGGTTGAGCTCCTCGCCGTCGAGGCTCTCGAACCATCCCATCTGGCCAAGCGCGCGGTAGGTATCGCTCACCAGCCGCTCTTCGTCTTCATTGGTCTCGCCGTAGCGGCTCCCGAAGGTGGCCCGCCAGTAAAGTTCGTCGACCAGGATTTCCTTGTCGCCGTTGGAGTACTTGTCGATGCCGCGCTTCTTCAGCTCGATCTGCGCGTGGCGCAGGATTCCGAGCGTTATCTGGCGGTCGGTGCGCGACTCGCCGACCATCGGCACGGTCTGGTCGGTGAAGGTGCTGAAGCGGGTCGCCGGAGTCGAATACTTCGCGTCGGCGTACTCATAGAATGATGCGGCGGGCAGCACGTAATCGGCGAACAGGCCGGTCGTGCTCCAGCGCGGGTCGAGCACCACGATAAGCTCTAGCTTGGGCCAGAGCGTCTTGAAGTAAGTGTTCATGCCGCCGCGATGGCGCCGCAGCGGATTGGAGCCGGAGACGAGCAGCGCCTTGGGGGTGATGTCTTTGGCCGGGCGCTCGAAGCCTCTCAGCCATCCGTTGGCGCTGGCCTCTTCCGCGTAGGAGCTGATCTTTCTCGGAGCGTTCGGATCGTCGAGGAACTTGTCCCAGACTTCCTTGTAGCCCGCGTGGTGGTACCAAAGGTAAACCGGCGGCGCGAGCGTGGCGCCCGCGCGCACGCCTTCGCGCAGAGCCCCGAGCGCCGCCTCCTGCGGCGGCATCGTCGGGTCCATCTTGAACTGGATGCGGTAGTCCTCCTGGATCTTCTGCGTCATGTCCATCGCGTGCAGGATCGGATCGCCCGACTCGAGCACCTGATTGGGCATCCCGCCGACCACCGCCGCGCCGCCGATATATTCGGCGCCCGCCGACCATCCGCGCGTTCCGGTTCCGGCTTTGCCGATATTGCCGGTGAGCGCGAGCATGTAGCAGTACGACCGTTCCAGCAGATCGCCGTGATAGAGCTTGCCCGCGTTCCAGTTGACGAACACGAAGACCTTGCGCGGCGGCTTGCACAGTTCCGCGAGTTGCGCGAGCTGCTCGGGATGGATGCCGGAAAGCTGGTGCACTTTCTCCGGCGTGTACTCCGCAACGCGGCGTTTAAGCAGCGAGAAGACCGTCGTGACCCGCACCTTCTTGCCGTCCTTCAGGGCGACCTCGGGCTCGGCGTCGAGCGCGTAGTCGCACGGCATCGCGAGCGATCCCTTGGGCATCTGCACAAGCTCGCCGCTTACGCTGTCAACGGCGTAAAACTGTTCGGGATCGCCGCCTTCGCTCAGGTCCGAGTCGCGGAGGAACTGATGTGTATCGTTGCGCACCAGCACCGGCGCGTCGGTCTGCTCCTTCACGAATTCCGTGTCGATCCAGCCGTTGTCGAGCAGGATTTTGCACACGCCGAGCCACAGCGCCGGGTCGGCCGACCAGTTGATCGGCAGCCACATGTCGGCAAACTGCGCGCTCGCGTTCTTGTCGGGCGAAATCGAAACGGTTTTGGCCCCGCGATAGCGCGCCTCGAGGATGTAGTGGATGTCGGGGATGTTGCCGTAGACCGGGTTCGAGAGAACTATCAGCGTGTCGGCGAGGAACCAGGTCTCGATTCCCGGCGCCTGCTGGAACTGGCCGAAAGTCAGGTACTGCCCAACGTTGAAGTCACCGATGAGAAAGTTAAGGTCGAAGCTCACGCCGCCCAGGCGCGCGACGAAGCCGGTCGAGGCGCCCTCGCCGCCTCCGCGCAGGACTCCGGCGCCGTTGGTGCCGTGGTCGTCCATGATCGCCTGCGAGCCGTGCTTCTGGATGACCTCGGCGAGCTTCGCGCCGATTTCCTGGTAGGCCTGCTCCCACTCGATTCGCTCCCATTGGCCGCTGCCGCGCTCGCCCTTGCGCTTCATCGGATAGAGCAGGCGGTCGGGCCCGTACATCGCGCCCGAGTGCTGGTAGCCTTTCTGGCATCCGCGCGGATTGTAGTCGGGCAGGTGGAACTCGGGATCGTCGAATTCCGGATAGGTGCAGCTTATCTCCTCGCGCACGACGCGCCCGTCTTTCGCATACACGCGGAACGGGCAACTGCCGGGATAACAGTTGACCCGATGCGTACCCCATCGGCAGTCGTCCCACTGCCAGTAGGTCTGGCCCGCTTTGGCGGCGGCCTGTCTTGCCGGAGCGTTCTCGTCGACCTTCTGCTTTGCCATCGTTAGCGCCCCTTGCTCGCCACGGTGTCCTGATCGAGCGGTTCCACGGGAGCTGCGATATTGAACGGCGTGAAGGCGTCGGCCCACTTATAGATGATAAGCAACTCCATCAGCTCCGACACGTCGCCGTTCTCGGCGTTGGCGCGATGCTCGCGCAGGGTCGCGAGCGCCTGGTCCACCTGCGGGCCGAAGTACTCGCGCAGCAATTCAATCGGGATATCGGGCTGGCCGGTCGGCCGATTGCCTTCGGCGAAAGAGCTCGGGCGTATGAAAGGCGGCACGTAATAAACGTTTGGCTCCGTGCCGTAATCGGGACGCAGCGGCAACGCGACCTTGTACTGCTTGACCAGCTTGTTGACGAAGCTTTGCTCGTCGTCCAGGTAGCCGAAGTACATCCCGCGCGCGGGGCAACTCTTCGCGCACACCGGAGCGTACTGGTTATCGACTCGCGACGAGCAAAAGTCGCACATCTCGTAAGTGCCGGCTTCGAGGTTCTCCATCGGGATTTTGTACGGACAGGCCGCCAGGCAGAGTCCGCACTCGTCGCACGAACGGAAGTCGATCGAGACGATCCCGTTTTCTTCGTGCTTGTGCATCGCGGCCTTCACGCTGCCCTTGCTCGAGGGCGTTCCGCCTCCGCGGGCGAAATGGTTCTCGCAGGCAGCTACGCAGGGAGCGTTCGAGCAGTGATTGCAAAGCCGCGGCATGTAAAAGAAGTAGCCGTTGGGCCACTCGCCGCCGCCCTGGTCCTCCTCCCAAATCGGGCCCCATTTCACGGGCTCTCCGGTCTCCTTGGCGACTGGATGGAGGTACTTGGTACCGACAGGCGACGAGTACACCTCCTGCCAGTTGAAGGCCCAGGTGCCGCCGTAATCCTCCACCCGGTCGGGAAGCTTGCGGCCCATCTCCATCCAGCCCTTCGGCCATCCTTTCCCGGGCTTCGTCTCGCACCAGAGGTAGCGCAGCATCTCGGTGCCGGGATGATTCAGCCGGTGCGTGGCGCAGGCGACAGTGCAGGTCTGACAGCCGATGCACTTATCGAGGTTGATGACCATCGCGAGTTGTCTTTTGCTCATCGAATTCTCCCTGCCCTGATTGGCGCGCGAGCGACCTTCAAGCGCCCGGTGAAACGTCCAGGCTATTCGCGCTTGGCCCACGCACCCGTCTGTTCCCGACGGGCGCGGGCGCCAAGTTGATCTCCGAGGCAACAAGGGTGGATACCTCGCCCCACCCTCCCTCGATCCGCACAAGCGGCATGTTTCAGCCCCCGAGAGAGATGGCCTAACATTCGTTAGGCGCTTCGCACCACGCGTGCCAGCGCCCCCATGTCGGAATTTCAGGCGGTTTTTTCTGGCGAGGGATACGAGTCGTGATGCTGATGGCTACACGATGACTCTATCCGACTCATACCGACTGCGTGTCGCAAGAATGGAGGGTGCATATAACCGACGAAATTCGCCGGCTACGTCGAAGCGCGCCCCGCGCGTTCAAGCTGCGGCTGGACAGCGTTCAGAAGATCTCGGATCTGCTCGATGGGGGTATTTGTGAAGACCCGCTCCGCTCGAGCATCTACAAGCCGATGTCAGACGCGATTGGTCGGCCTCTTTTTCGCGCGCGTCTGGCTATCCTGCGATGGCCTGACGATCGCCCGCAGGTCCCGAATCGCGTCGAGCGTGAGCGGCTTGCGGATGAATTGGTCGACGCCCATCTTTTGGGCGTTACGGTTGAATGCGCGAATCTCCTCTTCGGACAGCGCCGTGAGAATCACCGCATGGGTGCGCTGGGTCAAAGGATTCGACCGTAGCCCATGGATCACTTCCCGGCCCTTGATGTCCGGCAGACGCATATCGCACAAGGTTAGATGGGGCTGAAAGTCCGGTGCTGCCTCCAACGCCTCCCGACCGGTAAGGGCGGTCCGCACTTCAAAGCCTTCGCCGCGCAGTAGTTCCGCCGTCATGGCCGCCAGATCGGCGTGGTCCTCGACCAGCAGCACTCGCAACGGGTTTTGCTCTTCGGGCGCCCTGCGTACCTGGTCGGGCTTCGCGTCCGCCGCGCGAGAACACATCTCGACGAGGAATGTCAACAGCTTGTCCGGATCCACCGGCTTGACGAAGTAATGTTCGAAATCGCCGCCCGATTCCTCCGTCTGCGCTCGCTTCATGAAGCCCGAGAGCCCGACAAACAGTGTGTGCTGCAAGTTGCGCTTTTTTCTCAACTTCGCCAGCAACTCATACCCATCCATGACAGGAAGCCCAATGTCGAGCACGGCAACATTTGGCTTCAGGCGGGAAAGACCTGACACCGCCGAAGGACCATCCTTGAACACGCGCACCTTGTGTCCGGCCTGCTCCATGACAATCGCAAGGGTCGCGGCAACGTCAGGGTTGTCTTCCACGAGTACGATCGATAAAGCGCGCCGAGCTCGAGGCGCAGGATCCGCTTCAATTAGCGCGGCTTGAGCGGATGGCGCCTGCACCAAGGGTAGCCGCACCACGAATTCGCTGCCCATGCCCGGGCCGCCGCTCTCGGCGGAAACCCTTCCTCCATGCAACTCTACCAACTGCTTCACCAGCGCCAGACCGATGCCGAGGCCCGCCTCAGCGCTTTGGCCGGTCGCCTCCACGCGGACAAACGGCTCGAAAATCTTCTTCTGCATTTCCAGCGGAATGCCGCTGCCATTGTCCTTGCATCGGATGACTACCTCGGAACCTTCTCTGACACCCGAGGCTTCGATTCTGCCGCCCCGACCCGTGTACTTGGACGCGTTTGTCAGCAGGTTAGCGGCGATCTGTTCCAGCCGCACTCTGTCCGCCATGAACACGACGCGCTCGGGGGGCAGCCGGAGAACCATTTCCTGCCCCCGGGCGGCAACGGCCGATCGAGTAGCCACGGTTACCTTTTGCAGGAAATCCGAAAGGTCGATGCGCTCCTTTTTCAAGCCTATCTGGCCGAGCGTGATACGCCCGAGGTCCATAAGATCATCCACCAGCCGCCGCAATAGCGTCGCTTGCCGGTCGATCAATTCCTTAAGAAAGGTGCGCCGCTCAGCGGTCAGGCTATCGGAGAGCAACTGCACGGCGGTCGTGACGGCGGCCAGAGGGTTTCTGAGCTCGTGGCTTACGAGCGCAAAGAACTCGTCCTTGCGCCGCGCCTGCTCGGCGAGTTCATCCTTGGCCTTGCGCAGTTCTTCCTCGATCTTCCACTGTTCGCTGATATCGGTGTTCGTGCCGAACCAGCCGATGACCTTGCTCTGGCTATCGAAGACCGGCATCACGCGCGTCAGAAAGGGCCGGAACCCGCCGTCGGCGCCTCGTAACGGGGTGACCATGTCGAATGGTGTTCCAGTCGCTAGCGATTCCTTCCAGCGCTTCAGTTCCTTCGGAAGCCTCTCGGCGTCATGCACCGAGTGCCAGCCCGACCCCTTCACCTGTTCCGGCGTTGTGCCCGTGTATTCGTACCAGCGGTCGTTGAACCAACTGGCCGAACCGTCCGCGTCGAGCTTCCAGCACAACTGTGGGATCGCATTTGCCAGAGTTCGGAACTGCGTCTCGGACTCACGCAGCGCTTCTTCGGCCTGCCTCGGTTCGGTCACATCACTGGCCGCTCCAAACCACTCCGTTATCTCGCCGTTTGCATCCAGCAGCGGGACTGCGCGCGATAATGCCCAGCCCAGGCTCCCGTCTGCACGCCGGACCCGGTGCCCCAACTCGAACATACTTTTGGTCCGGATGGCCTTGCGGGCCGCCTCAATGATCTGCACCTGATCGTCCGGGTGAATGTACTTCTCTAGCCAGTCACGGCTCGGGGTTCTCGTGTCCGAGATGACGTCCTTGCCAGCGAGTTCGCGCATTTCGCTCCAATCCGGGCTCATGCGATAAACGACGTTGGAACTGGCGCTCACCAGCGCTCGGAAGCGTTTCTCGCTTTCGCGCAAGGCCGCCCTGTCCTGCACTTGCTCGATGATATCGCCTGCCTGGCGAGCGAGCAGTTCTATCACTCGCAGCGTGCGCGCATCCGGGCGATGCAGCGTCTTGAAGTGGGTCGAGAACATCCCAAGAGGTCTTCCCGACCGGGAAATGATCGGCGTGGACTGAACCGCTCGCACACCCGCCTTGAGCTGTATCTCCAAGGCAGGGGTGCCGGCGAAGATCGGACTTTTTTCAACGTCCTCGACGACAACGCATTCGCGGCGCTCAAGCGCCACGCCGCAACTCCCTTGGCCTTCGGGGACACTGTCCCAGAAATCAATCCACCATTGGGGAAACCCGCGCTGGCTCACGATTCTAAGGCGCGAAGATCCAGGTTTCGGACTTTGGGCCAGAAGTTGAATGTTCCCAAAATCCGAGCGGGAAACAGCCATCGCCGCACCGAGGATCTCGTTCAGGACCTGCTCAAGGCCGACTTCGTGCACCGAGAGCGTGGCGAGCTTGTGCAGCCTTGTCATGGCGTCCAGCTCCGCCGCCAGCCGCTCCTCGCTCCCGCCTGATACCCCTTCCGTAGGCTTGGACGCTACG
>JAJYMR010000065.1 GCA_021786815.1 Deltaproteobacteria bacterium | reverse complement strand
GAAGTCAATCCGCGCGCCTCGCGCACGATCCCGTTCGTCAGCAAGACGATCGGCGTTCCATTGGCGAAGCTCGCGTCGCTCGTGATGGCGGGGCGAAAACTCAAGGAACTGGGATTCACGGCCGAGCGTGTTCCCGCGCACGTCGCGGTCAAGGAGTCGGTCTTCCCGTTCGCGCGCTTCCCCGGCGTCGATACGATTCTCGGCCCGGAGATGAAGTCCACCGGCGAAGTCATGGGGATCGACGGGGCCTTCCCGATGGCGTTCGCGAAGGCTGAGCTTTCCGCCTCGACCGACCTGCCGGTTGCAGGACAGGTGTTCGTCAGCGTGCGCGACGAAGACAAACGAGTGCTCGAACCGATCGTGCGCGGACTGAGCCAGATGGGATTCGGCCTTGTCGCGACCGACGGAACCGCGCGCTACATCCGTAATCTCGGCATCGAGTGCGAGACCGTGAACAAGGTGACCGACGGCAGCCCGCATATCGTCGATTCCATGCGCGAGGGCAGAATCGCGATGGTCATAAACACGCCCGACGCGAGCGGCGCCGCCGACTCTTTCTCGATTCGCCGAACCGCGCTGGAACTGAAGCTCCCGTTTTTCACCACGATGGCGGGCGCGCGCGCCGCGGTGGAAGGAATTCGAGCGCTCCGCAGCGAGCGCTTCGAAGTCCGCGCCCTCCAGGACTACCATCGCGGTTAGGCGAACGCGGACCGCGAGCGATGGACCGCGCCGACCGCCATCCGACGCCGCCTTCACGAAGCCGTGGCGCCGCGCCCGAAAAGCCGGCCGACGCCCGCGCGCCTTCATCGCTTGCGCTCGCAAGCCCTCTCGCCGAGCTGTCCGGCGTCGGACCCAAACGCGCGCAGGCGCTCGCCGCGCGCGGCCTTTCCACAGTCGAGGACATGCTGTTCCATCTGCCCGCGCGCTACCAGGACTGGCGTGAGCGCTCGACGATTTCGGCGCTTCGGCCGGGAATCGCGGCAGTGGTTGAAGGAACGCTCGAAAAAGCGCGCGAGCGTCCGATGCGGGGCGCGCGATGGCGCAGGCTGGTGACCGCGTCGCTGGTTGACGATACCGGCGCAAGCCTCAGGCTCGTATGGTTCAATCTGCCCGCGTATATGGCCGGGCGCTTGCCGCAAGGCGCGCGCGTCGCGGTGCTCGGGCGCGTAACCGAAGCCGCGGACAAGCATCTGGAGATGGCGCATCCGGAAATAACCGCGGCCGACTCCGGCGCCGGCGAACCGATTCGCCCCATCTATCGCCTACCCGAAGGACTTAACCAGCGGCTTTACGCGAAACTTGTGGCCCGCGCGCTGGACGAGGCCGCAGGCGCCGTCCGCGGCGCAATCCCCGCGGAGCTTCGCGCCGCCTGGGGCGTGCCAACTTCCGCCGAGGCGCTTCAGTACGTCCATCGTCCGCCCGCTGACGCCGACCTCGAGCGCCTTCGCTCGGGGCGTTCGCCCGGACACGCGGCGCTCGCGATGGATGAACTCTTCGCCTTCGAGCTTGCGATGTGTATCGAGCGGGAGCGGATGGCGCGCCGTCCGGGCCTGCAATTGGCCGGGCCGTCGACGCTGACCGACTCGTTCGTAGGCGCGCTTCCGTTCTCGCTGACGCGTGCGCAGGTTCGCGCAATCGGCGAGATCGGCGCCGATCTTGATAGGCCGCGCCAGATGAACCGGATCCTCATCGGCGACGTCGGAAGCGGCAAGACCGCGGTCGCGTTCTGGGCGGCGCTTCGCGCGGTCGAATCCGGTGCGCAGGTCGCGATAATGGCGCCGACGGAAATCCTCGCCGAGCAGCATCACAGGAATTTCTCGCGGATGTGCGCGCGGCTCGGAGTGATGAGCGCGCTTTTGACCGGCAACGTGACCGGCAGGGAGCGCGAGCGCCTGCTGAGGGCGCTTGCGCGCGGCGACATCCCGCTCGTCTTCGGCACGCAGGCTCTAATCCAGGAACAAGTCCGTATCGCCAACCTCGGGCTTGCGATTGTTGATGAGCAGCATCGCTTCGGCGTCTTTGACCGTGCGCGGCTCAAATCGCTCGGGCCGAAGGCTAACGTGCTCATGATGACCGCGACCCCGATTCCAAGAACCCTCGCGATGACGCTGCTGGCGAACCTGGACGTCTCGATCCTCGACGAGCTTCCGCCCGGGCGCACGCCGGTTGCGACCGAAGTCTTCGAAGAGCGCGACCTGGCCGACGTCCATCGAATCGTGCAGGCGGAAATCGCTCGCGGCCGGCGCGCCTACTACGTCCTTCCGCTGATCGAGGAAGACGAAGGCGCCGAGGAGGAGCCGAAGTCGGTCGCCGCGATGGCGGCGCGGCTCGGCGAGCGCGCGCTTGCGGGCGTGCGAATCGGAATGCTGCACGGGCGGATGCGCCCGGCGGAGAAAGAGCGCGTGATGCGCGAGTTTCGCGACGGAGCGCTCGACGTCCTCGTCTCGACGACGGTGGTCGAGGTTGGCGTGGACGTGCCGGAAGCGACGGTGATCGCGATTATCGCGGCCGAGCGTTATGGCCTTGCGCAACTGCATCAATTGCGCGGGCGCGTCGGCCGCGGCAGCGAGCCGTCGCGATGCTGCCTTGTGGTGTCGGCGGACGCGGATTCGGCCGCGCGCGAGCGCCTTGAGATGCTTGCGCGGTGCGGCAGCGGAGCCGAGATCGCCGAAGAGGATCTCCGGATGCGCGGACCGGGCGATCTGCTCGGCGCTCGCCAGACCGGCGCGCTGCCGCTTAGGTTCGTGCACTTCATTGACGACGTCGCGATGATCGCGCGCGCGAGAGAGATGGCCGAGACGTGGTTGAAACGCGACCCCGCGCTCGAACTTCCCGTCTCGGCGGACGCTCGCACCGCACTAAGACGGATGCTCGAATTCGGATTCAGCCTCGCCGATGTGGGATGATCCGGCGATGGCGCCGAAGAGCAGGGCAAAAGCGCCCAAACCAGCCGCACAGACGCAGATCGAGCATCGGCGCGAGATTTCCGCGGGCGGTATCGTATGGCGGCGAAGGACGAAAACCCGCGCGCTGGAAATCGTGATGGTCAAGCCCGCGGGCAAGGACGCGTGGACGCTGCCCAAGGGACTGGTCGCAAAAGACGAGAGCCTCATCGAAGCGGCGGCGCGCGAAACGCGCGAGGAAACCGGACTCGAAGTCGTGCCGGGCGAGCGTGTCGGCGATATCTCCTACGTCTATTCGTGGCACGACACTCCCGGCGGTCCGCTGATCAGGATCTTCAAGCGCGTCTATTACTTTCTGATGGAGCCGACTGGCGGCGATCTCTCCGCGCACGACGAGGAAATCGACGAGGCGCGATGGCTCGGAATCGACGAAGCGCTGGAACGCGCGAGCTACAAGAGCGACCGCGAAATAATCGCCAAGGCGCGAAACGCACTGGGCGAATAGGCGCGGCTTGAGCGCGTCTTTCAACTTCGTCAGTTTGCGCTCGCGCCGGAAACCGAAGCGTCTTCGACTGTCATTCCGGCGCGCGTCCGAAGATCGGTCACAGGCAGAGGCGCGGGTTTCCCGAGCGTGCTTGCCTTCCAAATCGCGGGCGCAAGTTCCTTGAAATGCCGCGCTCCCTTACCGGTGACGATCAGCACGGCGTCGCCGTGCGGTTGCACGCCATGAGGCGTTGCGGCTCCGAGCGTACGGTCGAGAAGCGGCGCGTAGAGTGCCGAGAATCGCACGGCTGAATCGGAATCCCGGAATACGACGAGCCAGAGCGCCGTAACCTCCGCCCCGCGGCCGAGCACGACGAGCTTGTCGCCGGCCCATCGGCGCGCCAGCGCCACTTCGGGCGCATTTTTGCCGAAGTTCCGGCGCAGAATGATCTTCAGCAGAAGCTCGCCGTAGGTGTCGCGATCGATCTCCTTCCATCCCCTGAGAATCGGCTGATAACCCGCGACGCCGACCTTTACGGGCGACGTGAAATGGTCGAAGTAAAGCGCGGGCTCGATGATCTGCTGCGACGATTCGGGCGGGTTGGTGTAAAGCTTGTCGATAGCCTTCCATCCGCCGCGCCTGTACGCCTCAGCGACGAAACGCACGCCCTGCGAATACTGGAAGACAAGGGGAGTGCCGATACCCTCGGGCGTGCCCTTCGCTTCGGCCGCGAAAATCCGCGGGAGTTTTTTCAGGCTTCCGGCGACGAGGTCCGCGACCGAATAGTCCATCCGCCCGACCACGCACGCGAAGCCCGCGATTGTCGCGTCGCCCTCGGCGACCGACTTGAGCGCGAGCGCGCGGTCGCTGTTGTTGCGCATCGAGTCGAGTTTCTTCGACACGGCGAAGTTCTGGTCCTGGAGCGCGTGCGTGAGTTCATGCGCTAGCAGCATCTCGCCCACGACGTCGCGCTGGGCCGCGAACTGCTCGGCGCTTTCCAGGAACCCGAGCTTGAGCGCGCCCTTGACGAGGACCATCTCTCGCGCATCGGGATCGTAAAACGCTGCGATCTGGCTATCGAGCACGCTCACGGTCGCGTTCTCGAGGTTTATTCCTTGCGGATACAGCCCGAGCATCGCGCCCGCCTCGCCGTCGGCCTTCAATTGCTCGTCGGTGTAATCTTCCTTCATCTCAGCGACGAGTATCTTGCGCACCTGCTCGGGCGTCCGCAGCACCATCGGAACCTCGCGCTTGAACGAGAGCTGCCGGATGACTTGAATCTGCTTCCTGATCTGAGCGGCCTTGGCCTGGTTGATCTGTCCGGCATTGACAAGAGAGTAGGCGCATCCGGAGAACGCGAGCGCGGTCGCGACCATGAGCGCGAGCAGACGAGGCAGCCAATTCGTTGCGGGAGCCATGCTCGTATCAGCTTAGCCGACCGGCAGGCCGGATCGAGACGGATAGACGCCCGAACGAGCGCTCATCCGGCGCGACGGCGTGCGGGGAAGGTTCAATTTCTCACTATGATGATCGGATAGCCGAGCAGTGTCGCCTCGCGCGCGCGATGGTCGGCCTGGCGCCGCGTCGCAAACGAGCCCATCCTGACCCGATAGAACAAGCGCCTTCTGGTCTCGACGCGATCGACGCTGACGTCGGTCCAATAGCGCGACAGTTGATGAGCCATCCGATGCGCATTCGACGCAAGGGAAAACGAGCCGACCTGTACGAAGTAACGCGGCGCGGCATCGATGGGACGGCTCCCCGGCGCGGTGCTTATCACGTCGATCCTGACCGGCGCGGTGCCCGGTCCGATCATCCCGAGCACCTCCGCCGCCTTGTGCGAGAGATCGATCTTTCGGCCTTTCACGAACGGCCCGCGGTCATTTATCGTGACCTCGACCGAGCGCCCGTTATCCAGGTCCGTGACCATCGCGCGGGTCCCGAGCGGAAGGTCGTCGGAGGCCGCGGTCAGGTCTTCCTCGTCATAGATTTGGCCGCTCGCCGTCGGACGGCCGTTGAATCCCGGGCCGTACCACGACGCAATCCCGACAATCGGGTTGGTGGGTGTAGTAGGCGGTGGTGGTTGAATTGGGACGACCGGAGGCTGGGAACTGCTGAACAGGGAACACGCGGAGAACGCGGCGCTTAGCATCGCCGCACCGATCCATACCGGAATTGCGCTTCGCATCCGCATCACCATCCCCCAGACCGCCCTCGCGCTCGCAAAATTATAGCAGTCCTTCCTTGTGCAAAAAGCCCGCCGCGGGCAGGCCCATGGGCTTCGGGCGCGGCGCCCGTGCATGCTAACATCGTCGATTATCGCAATCCGCGTTTCGCCGGCTATGCAGCGCAACAGGCAGGAACTCGAGGAAATCGAAGCGCGCACGCTCGCGCCGTGCGC
The DNA here is from genome assembly GCA_021786815.1 of Deltaproteobacteria bacterium. GTDB lineage: Bacteria > Desulfobacterota > Binatia > Binatales > Binataceae > DTIX01. Next base: position 4,395 of record JAJYMR010000065.1, on the reverse strand, counting down.
GATGCTCTCGCGGCAGAGCCGCGGCCGGCGCGTCGCCGAATCGGAGCATCCGATACGCACCTGCTTTCAGCGCGACCGCGACCGTATCATCCATTCCGCGGCGTTCCGGCGCCTGGAATACAAGACCCAGGTGTTCGTCAATCACGAGGGCGACTACTACCGGACGCGGCTTACGCACACGATGGAGGCGGCGCAGGTGACGCGGACGATCGCGCGCGCGCTCGGCCTCAACGAGGAGCTGGCGGAAGCGGTCGCGCTCGCCCACGATCTCGGGCACACGCCCTTCGGCCATGCGGGAGAGCGCGTGCTCGACGAGCTGATGAAGCCGTATGGCGGTTTCGACCATAACGCGCAGAGCCTCAGAACCGTCGATTGGATCGAGCTGCGTTATCCCGACTTCCGCGGCCTCAACCTGACCCTTGAGGTCCGCGAAGGCATCATCAAGCACTCCCATTTCCAGGACCGGCCGGCCGCGCAGGAGTTCGATCCCTCGACCTACCCGTGCCTGGAAGCGCAAATCGTCGATCTCGCCGACGAGATCGCCTACCTTGCGCACGACGTTGACGACGGCTCGAAGGCCGGGATGCTCATCGCGGACGACCTGAATCGCTCGCGCCTTTACCGTGAGGCGAACGCGGAGGCCAAAGAGGTTTCGAAGGGCGCCGACCCACGCGTCGAACGCTACCAGACGGTGCGCAGGATAATTGACGCGATGGCGACGGACCTGACGGACTCGATCGCCGGTGCGATCGAGCGCGGCGGTATCAGGAGCGTCGAGGACGTGAGGCGGGCGGGCAGGGCGCTCGCCGAGTTCTCGCCCGCGATGGCGGTGCAGGTCGGGGAACTCAAGCAGATCATGCGCGAGCGCCTTTACCGCCATTACCGGGTCGTCAGGATGACCGAAAAGGCGGGCAGGGTGCTCGAACGCCTGTTCGAGGCCTACATGAGCGAGCCGCGCCAGATGCCCGGTCACGTGCTCGCCCTTCACGAGCACGACGGCGAACCGCTGCCGCGGGTGGTCGCCGACTATATCGCCGGGATGACCGACCGCTTCGCGCTCGACGAATACAAAAAGCTTTTCGATCCCGACGAACGCGTCTAGTCTGACCGCGAGTGCGCCTCCGGTGAAAAATCAAAAGACCCTGGTCATATGGCGCGACGACCATCTGGCCGACCCGATCGGCGCGCTGTTCCTGACCGCGCCCGAAAAGCTCGAAGACGCCGTGGTCGAAAAGCTCAAGGAATATCTCGGCGCGCGGGTGAGACTGCTGCGCGTGACGATCGCCGGCAGCCGGATCGAGGCCGAGGTAGAATCTCAAGGGTTGCATGAAGAATCGCAGCGCCTGGTCGCGGCGGCCAGGGGCCTGCGCACCAAGGGACTGAACCGCTCCGCGATGGCGACTCTGAAGGACGCGCTCGATCTCGATCCGATGAACGGCCATGCGTACCGCGAGCTCGGCGCGACGCTCGCCGCGGCGGGGCAGGGCAGGGAGGCGCTCGCCGCGCTGATTCGCGCGCGCGAGGCGTTAGGCGATAGCGCCGAGCTTCTGATCGAAATAGCCCGAAGCGCTCTGAAGCTTGAAAGAACTTCGGCGGCTATCGCCTACCTCGAGCGGGCGCATCATATTGAGCCGAGCAACTTCCTGGTGCGCCGCGCGCTATGGGCACTCGGCCGCAAGCAATCCACGAAGCCGCGGCCGACGGACGCAACCGCGCAGGAGCCTGTATCGTCGAGCGGCGATGCGAAGCCGAAGGCGGCCACGCTTCGCGACGCCGGCGCAGCACAGCGCGACGGTCGAAAGCGCCCGGGCGACGCGCAACTGCCTCCACTCAGCGAGAGCCCTGAGTGCGACGCTGCGCCTGCAGTTCGCGAAACCCCTCCCAGCGGCACGAAACGCAACTGACATCGGGCGTACCCGCATGCATCCGAGCGCACCCGCGTCGAGGCGCACATACGCCTTGGGTTGGTGATTTCTTCGCCAAAGGTTGGACTCTCGAAGCCGCGCGGCAGGCGTCAGGAGCTTTTTTTACCAAAGTCGCGACGAATCATGAACGCTCGCTGAATTTTGTGAGCGCTTTTTCGTTACATAGTATCAAGCCAACTCGCGCGAAGCGTGTCCCGCCGGCAATCAGCTCACGGAACACCGGCGAAAGAGTTTCGAAAACACCTTCTGGCAGAGGTAGTTTATGCGCGGCCGTACGAAAATCGGTTTGTACCTCATCCTTGCGATCCTCCTGCAGGCCAGTTCGGCCGCGGCGCTTCCGCCGTCCACGATCGGAATGGCTGCGGGTTCGTTTGCCGCGTTGTTCGGCTGGACGATTCCGGTGATGATGCGGGGGCAGCCGGGCTTTACGCTTCTCGGCTCGGAAGTCAACTCCGACTTCAAATACCTCGGCAACAACCTCGTGATGGACGGCGAGGATATTGCCACCTCGCCGTTGTATATCGCGGACCCGAACAGCCCGTTTCGCTCGGAGGATTTCTACATCGCGGTCGCGGGACTGGGCGCGATGTGGGGCGGTTCGTTCTCGCTCGACCAGACCATGAGATCCCACCTGCAAGACATGAGCGGCACGGACGCGGGATTGCTCGAACACACGAGCTACGGACTGCTCAGCGTCTCCACTGCCGGACTGTACGGTTACGGGCTCTATTCCGGCGACACGCGGGCGCGGGACATGGCAATCACGGCAGGTGAGGGCGCGGGCATCTCGACCCTGCTCGACAGCGTTCTTATCAAGACCGTTTTCGGACGGCTGCGCCCGTCGCAGACTGGCAGCCATACGGCGTTTTTCCATGGCGGCAGATCGTTCGTCTCGGGCGATGTGACTCCGATGTTCGCGCTTGCGGCCGGACTGAGCGAGTACTTCAACAACACCTGGTATATCTCCGTGCCCATCTACGCCGTCGCGCTGACGGACGGATTTGGCAGGATGGGGTACAGCGCTCATTGGTTTTCCGACGTGATTGGAGCCGCGATGCTGGGTTCGCTGACGACCGAACTGCTGGTGCATCTGCACCAGCAGCACGCGCTGGAGGACAGCCGATGGCATCTGTTCGCCGCCTCGCCGCCATCCACGCCGGTCGATCCAAATCCGATCGGCACCGGCATCGGCCTCGCTTATAGGTTCTGAGGGGTAGCGCCGCGAAGGACGGCGTGGTGCGGTGTTGAGGCTGCCGGGTAGGGCAGCGCGCAAGGTTAAAGCACGTCTTGGTGCAGCTCTATGGGAAACTCGGCAGCAGGCAACCAGTCACGCGACCCCGCTACGCGATAGAGGAGTTTGAGCGTCAGCTTACGCGACCCTAAAGGGATGACTGGCACGTTGGCGACGATGCGGTGATTGCGATCTGCGGCAAAGGTCCATTTTGACTCGTTCGCCATGACGGTTGCGCCCGCACTGTTTTCCACCACAAGCCGTTGCTCAAACTCGACTCCAAAATCCGCAGGCTGCTCTTGTTGCCAGAGGCTGATGACCGACCAATTCATTGGTATCGCCGCGTTTGGCGGGAGGGTTGTCCCCGGCGGCAACTTATAGTGAACCTCCTGCAGGATAACGATCAACGAGATAGCCTTTGATGCCTCATCGACTAACACCTTTTCGCAGGGCGCAAAGAGCAACAGCTTCGGCATTGTGATTATGCGGTTAGCGAAACCCTTCTTACCTCCGTTGTACTGCTGCTGCTGCTCGCGGTCACCCTAATGTCCTCCATTTCCAGCAACCTTCCGACCTGGCGTACGGGGCTCCAGCCTGGCGGCGGGGAAACCGCCTTGCTAAACCACGGCGCACCTTTCAGGAGCCAATTCCTCCGCAGCTCGTCCCAAGTGTGCCCTATATCGTGGTACCCGAAGTGGGTGCCGCAGCAGGAGCAGACGCTGTGGCTAGCAGCGGGCTCGTCTAGCTGGTCGTATCCGCAGACCGGGCAAACGTATTTCTTGCTCATTTTGCGCACTCCCGCTGGAAATACCTCAGGTTGCTGCCAAGCCCGTGCCAGCTTGGATTAGGCCTGAAAAACGTCCGAATCTTCCCGTCGGACCGCATAAAGGCGATCGTGTTGGTCGCAGGATCGTAACGGACTGTATCACCGTCGCACGCTCGAACACACTCCAACACGGTCGACCCAAGAGAGCCATTCATGAAAGCTACGGCGCGCCGCTCGTATTCGACTTCGTCTGAGATCTCCGGGAATTCCGTCCCGTGGGCCTGCCAATGGTCCGAGCGCTTTGCTGCGGTTGCAAAACCCGTCGCCCTCGTTGCCACAATACAAGAAGAGTCCCCCAACCGCAGTTGTGCGGCGGCGACGAAGTTTATTAGCACCGTCGCATCTATCCGTAAATGGGACGCCCAAGTTTACATAATATTTCTTATGCGAACCTGGATCATGCCGCACGGAGG
>JAJYMR010000260.1 GCA_021786815.1 Deltaproteobacteria bacterium | reverse complement strand
CATGCTGCTGTCCACGATGGTGGACGGTGTAATCCTGGTGGTGGACAGCGCGCGCACCCCGAAGAAGCAACTGAAGGCCGCGCGCACCCGCCTGGAGTACGCCGGCGCCAAGATCTTCGGCTTCGTTATCAACCGGATGCATCCGCGGAGTTTCCACTATCACTACTACTACGGCGACTACTATCTCGAACAGGCTGGATAGCCGCGGCTCCTCGTCGCCGCGCCGTGCAATCGGTCCGCTCCCGCGACCCCAACCCGACGGTGATTCACCGCGGCGAAGCGGCACACACGCTGGGCCGGACAGACAATGGCATTCGCATACAAGGTTCATTCGGTCCAGCACGCCGAGCAAGTGCTTCCACCGCCGCGGCGCTACCGTGCCGCCGAATACTTCGTCATTTTCGAAATTCTCTCCCAGCTCGCGCTGCTCGTACCCGCGTTCGAGGCGAGGCACGGGCTGTTTCGCGCGGCCACCTTCGGCGCGAGCTTTTTCCTGCTTCCGCTGGCTCTCATACCCGGACGCCGGCGCCATCCCGCAGCCCGCGCGGCTATCGTGATACTGGCTATCCTCGCGCTCTCGATTCTGAATCCGATGCGGAATTCCTGGTTGTCGGCCTTCGCGCAGTTGGTCCTCTACGGCGCAATCCTGGCTCCGTTGTTCTGGGTTCCGGGCCTTAACCTGGACAGCCGTACGTGGTACCGCGTGCTTTTCATACTCTGGGTCTTTCACACCTTGAGCGCGACGACCGGCATTTTGCAAGTGTATTTTCCCGGCAGATTCCAGCCCAACGTGTCCTCCGTGCTGGCTGACCGCCTGGCCTATCTCAAGGCCCTGCGAATAGACACCGAGACCGGCCAATTGGTGTTCCGCCCGATGGGTCTGACGGACGCACCCGCAGGCGCGGCCACCGCCGGGCTCTACGCAGTCTGCCTTGGTCTCCTGTTGTTCGTTCGAGAGAAACGCAGGCTCTGGCTTCGCCTCGCGCTGGCCGCGAGCATGCCGATCGGCCTTGCGGCTATCGCGTTGTCGCAGGTGCGTACGACGATGGTGATGGTGGCCGTATGCGTGACGGCGTTTTTGGTTTTGCTGCAGCTTCGCAATTTCAGGGTCCGGGGCCGGCGCACCCGGTTTGGCGAGCGGATCTCAAAGGCCAATATTCTCCTGGCTGCGCTGACGATTGGCGGCACGCTCACCCTGGGCGGCACGCTCGCGTTGTCGTTGGCTAACAAGACCGTTACCAAGCGGATAACCAGTTTATTCAGCGAGAGCCCGGGTCAAGTGTACCTCTCCAACCGCGGATATTTTCTCGAGAATACGATTGACAACCTCCTGCCCAAGTATCCGCTTGGCGCCGGCCCGGGCCGCTGGGGAATGATGTACAGTTATTTCGGCAACCCATCCAACCTGGATAGCCCCATGATCTGGGCCGAGATCCAGTGGACCGGATGGCTACTCGACGGCGGAGTTCCGCTGATTTTGGCCTACGTTTATGCCCTCGGGCTGTGCCTCAGCTTCGCCCTCAGGACCGCGCTGGACAGAAACGCGACCGAACTGGGGGTGTTCGCGGCGTTCGTATTCGCCTACGATCTCGCGGCGCTGTCGCAGACCTTTGACGATCCCTTCTTCATCTCGCAGGGCGGGATGGAATTCTGGTTCATGAACGCGCTGCTCTTTGCGACCGCGCTCGCATTCTCGCGCCGCGGCGTCCGGAGGTTGAGGTCGTGAAATCGTGCGTTCTGGTCGCGGCCGATTTTGTCAGGACCGGCGGCATGGATCGCGCCAATTACGCGGTTGCCAGTTGCCTCGCCGATCGCGGGGTAGAAACGCACCTGGTCGCATACCGCGTCGCGAACAGCCTGCTCTCCCATGACCACGTCACGTTCCATCGGGTGCCCAAGCCGCTCAATTCATATCTCGCCGGTGAACCCGTGCTGGATCGTTTCGGCCGGGCATGGGCCGCGCGAATCGTCGCTCTAGGCGGGCGAGTGCTCGTCAACGGCGGCAACTGCTCGTGGAACGACGTGAACTGGATTCATTATGTGCATGCCGCCTACCGGACCTCGCTGTTTCAGAACGGCGCGGCGACAATCCCCGCTGAAAGACGGTTGGTGCGAATAAAAAACGTGATACATCAGCGGCTATCGCGCAACCGCGAAAAGCGCATCGTTCCGCCCGCGCGGGTAGTGATAGCCAATTCACAAAGAACCGCGAGAGATCTTGTCGAGCGGCTTGGCGTGTCGCCGTCGCGCGTTCATTGTGTGTACTACGGAATAGACACCGATCTGTTTCGTCAGGCGACTCCGAACGATCGGGCGCGCGCGCGCCGCGAGTTGGGCTGGCCGATCGAACGGCCTGTGGCCCTTTTCATCGGCGCTCTCGGAGATCGGCGAAAAGGATTCGACACGCTCTTCAACGCCTGGCGCCGGCTGTGCGCGGCGCCGTCATGGGACGTGGAACTGGCCGTCGTGGGAGCCGGCGTCGAAGCCGACGATTGGCGCAGACGCGCGGCCGACTGCGGCATGGAATCGCGCATCCGCTTCCTCGGCAAGCGCCAGGACGTGCCCGGGCTGCTCGCCGCCAGCGACGCGCTAGTCGCGCCCACCCGGTACGAAGCCTACGGCCTGGCGGTGCACGAAGCGCTCTGTTGCGGCTTGCCGTCATTCGTGACCCATGACGCCGGAATCGCCGAGCGGTATCCGCCGAGTCTGCGCCAACTGCTCCTCGACGACCCGAACGACGATGCCGATCTGGCCGAGCGGCTGAAGGCGTGGCGGGCCCAACCGGGTATTTTCAAATCGGAGCTTGCCGCCCTGGCGGCAAAGCTGAGAACACGCACCTGGGAGGACATGGCTGAGGAGTTCATCGCGTTGATGGAGCACCGGCAATGAGGCCGCTCAGTATCGCGACGGCTCTGGCGCGTCCGCCTTTGCCGTGGCCCAAGGCACAGGCGTGGGCATCGTGGCGCGGCTCGCCGAACATTCTCCTGAAACGTAGCGAAAATGGACCAACGGACGCGTCCCGCGATCGTACGGCCCCGTACTGAACCGGCTTTCGTCGCTGCCGCGTCCTCACGGCGAGCAACCAGCCGCATGAAGGGCACCGAACCGTGAGATGGTCGATCATTACCGGAGAGTATCCTCCCCAGCGCGGTGGGGTTGCCGATTACTCGCGCCTCGTCGCGCGAGGCCTCGCGCAGGCCGGTGACGACGTCGAAATATGGGCGCCGGCGACGACCGAACCGCGCGCCCCGGAAGCTCCCATCGTCGTGCACGGCCTTGGCGATCACTTCGGGCCACGCGCGATCCTCGAATTGAACAGGTCGCTGAAGGCGGAGCGCGAAAAGGAGCTCCTGGTCCAATACGTGCCCCATGCGTTCGGCATGAAAGCGCTGAATATCGCCTTCTGCCTGTGGCTCTACTCGATGCGCAGCGCGCGAATCACTGTGATGTTTCACGAAGTCGCCTACCCGCTCGTGCGAAACCAGCCTCTCAGGCACACGCTGCTTGGCGCCGTAAACCGGATGATGGCGTGGCTGGCGGCGCGCTCGGCGCGCCGGATTTTGATCTCCACTCCGGCGTGGCTCGACCTGGTGCGCTCGCTGGCTTCGGCGAAAGCGCAGATCGAGTGGCGGCCGGTGCCGAGTAACATCGCAGTGGCCAACGATGTCCCAAGCGCTGAACTCCGAAACGCGCTCGCGCCCAACGGTCGCCGGCTCATCGGACATTTCGGCACCTATGGCCGGCTTATGACCGATGCCCTGGCCGAGTGCGTGGGCGCACTCGCCGCTGGAGGAACGAATGATCGGACCATCCTCCTGATGGGCCGCGGCGGCAGGGAGTTCCGCCAACGGCTGCTCGCGCGCAATCCTGAACTATCGGGCTTGCTTCATGCCACTGGAGGCTTGAACGATCGCGATCTTTCCCGTCATGTCGCGGCGTGCGACCTGATGGTCCAGCCCTACCCTGACGGCGTAAGCAGCCGTCGCACCAGCGTTATGCTCGCGCTGTCGCATGGAATTCCGACCGTCACGAATTTCGGAGCGTCGACGGAGCGATGCTGGGGCGAAGGCGCTGTGGCACTTTGCGACGGGTACGACGCACGCTCGCTCGCACAAACGGCGGAGCGCCTGCTGCCGGACCAAGACGAGCTTCGGCGTCTGCGAGTCAATTCGGGCAAGCTTTACGCCGAGTTGTTCGACATCCGCCACACTATCGAGGCGCTGCGCCATCCTTGACCCCCGAGCTTCCATACCTGAATGGCGCGGCGAGGACGCGCAGGCCGAAGGTCGGCATCATCTGCGATCTGCTCGACGAGCGATGGTACAGCATGGACCTGGTCGCCGAGATGCTCCTGGCGAACCTGGAGGAACGTTTCAACGCGGAGGTGACCGCAGTCAGATTACGCCCGGGCTTCGTGAAGCGCGCAACCATCCTGCCGCGATTGGACCGGAGCCGGTCCGCGCGCAACCTTGATCGGCTGCTGAATCGCTACTGGTATTTTCCGCGATACCTGGCCTCGAACGCGCGCGGACTCGACGCTTTCCATATCGTGGACCATAGTTACGCACACCTGGTTCACTGCCTCCCCGCGCGCAACGTGATTGTCACCTGTCACGATCTCGACGCGATCCGCTGCATTGTCGATCCAACCGCCGCCCGGCGTTCGATGCCGTTTCGCGCGATTGCGCAACGCATCCTGGCCGGGCTGCGAAAGGCGGCGTTGGTGACTTGCGTCAGCAACGCGACACGCGATGAACTAGTCAACCGCGGAATCGTTCCCGCAGAGCGTACGCTCGTCGTTCACAATGGAGTGGATCCGGTCTTTAGCCCGATTGGCGATGTCTGCGCGGAGCGGCAGGCCGACGCGCTGCTTGGCGCTGGCGGCAGCAGCCGGATCGACATTCTCCACGTCGGAAGCACGATCGCCCGCAAACGCATCGACATCCTGCTCCGAAGTTTCGCTGCCGTAAGGAAGAGCCTCTCGAACGCTCGGTTGATCCGCGTGGGCGGTCCTTTCGACCATGCCCAGTCAGAACTGCTCCGAGAACTCGACTTGACCGACTCGGTTATCGTGCTGCCGTTTCTCGATCGGCGGACGCTGACTGCCGTTTACCGGCGCGCGGCGATGCTCGTGCTGCCGTCCGAACGCGAGGGATTCGGGCTGCCGATCATCGAGGCGCTGGCGTGTGGAACGCCGGTTATAGCAAGCGACTTGCCTGCCCTGCGCGAGGTCGGCGGCACAGCCGCCGTCTACTGCCCAGTTGGCGACGTGCCGCGATGGTCGGCCGCGATGCTCGCGCTGGCCGCGGAACCGCTTGCGCGGCCCGAGACGTCGCGCCGCCGACGCCAACAAGGACTCGCGCAGGCGGCAAAGTTCAGTTGGTCCGCGTATGCCGCAAAGATGGTCGAACTCTACCGCCAAGTTGCATCCCCGCACCGGGGATCAGAGTATCGGCAGGCTCGGGGCGCGCTGTGACACTCCGGGCTGCGCGTCGCTCAGTTCCATGACCTCGCGCGCGTCGGGCGCGGCGACCTCGGTGCAGTCCACGGACAGTCTTTTCAACGGCAACTTTGCGAGCTTGCATCGCGCGCTAAGCTGTTTCAACGCCTTCTCGGGTATCGCAGCCGGAAGAATCACTTCATCGAATTTCCGACCCGCCGCGTTGAAGGCGTCGAAGCCCAGGACCGGCAGTCCTTCGTGAGAGGTGCCGTCGGCGGGATGCTCCTCGACGAATCCAACCACTGTCATCCGCAGAAACGGACTACCCAGTATGGTATGCAAGGCGGCGGTTGCAACCTCGCCAGTGCCATAAATGAGTACGCGCCGGTACTTTCGATCGGAGTGGTTGAATATATAATCCATCAGGCGGAAGGACACTCGGTAGCCGATAATCAGTGTCGCGAACAGGTAGAGATCGAGTATCAGCGTTACAAACGAAGGAAACGCGCCAGCCCCGCTCAATCCGAAGAGAAGCCATGTCGCCAGGCCCGCGTAAAAGATGGAGCGCGCGATGACCACCACACCCTGCACGCTCGCAAACGGATGCATCCTGCGGTAAAGACCGCCGAGCGCGAGGCATCCGGTCTGGGCGAGCGCCACCTCTCCCACGACCATCGCGCTCGGCACACTCCAGGCTGGGCCCGGGTGCACCTGGTACGCTCCAATCATGCTGGCGGCCGCGAACGCGAGGTCAGCGCAGACCTGGAGCGAGCGCCGCTCGAGAAGCCGCGCAGGGAACAGCGGAAGCAGCAGTCCGTTGCGGACCGGTTGTAGCTCCCGGTATCCGAGCGCGTGAACGCAGGCGACAAGGGTGGCCGCGGCGCCGATCACCAGAACGCCCTCGTGTGAATTGCGCTGCTGCCAGGAAAGCATCAGCGCCGCCGAGTTCACCGCGAGGCACGCGGCATACATGAGGAGCGTCGCCCTGCGCTGGCTCAGGCCCAACGCGAGCAGGCGATGGTGAATGTGATCGCGGTCGGCGGTGAACAGCGCGGCCTTTCCCGCGAGACGGAAACGATACTGGCCCCTCGGGGCCGCGGACCTGACCACGTCCACGGCGCGAAGCAGCCGGCGCAGGATTGTGAGCGACAGTTCGGTCAGCGGCAGGCCCAGCGCCATCACTGGGACCAGGATGCTCGCGACGGTCGACCCCTTCCCGCTCGCCTCGGCCGACACGACCGCCATCAGGAACCCGAGCGGCAGGCTCCCCGAGTCTCCAAGGAAGATGCTGGCGGGGTTGAAGTTGTAACAGAGGAATCCCAGCGACGCGCCGCACAGACTCGCCATGAGCAGGGCCGTTCCATTCGCCGAGGCGCGCAACGACAAAAGCATCAGGGTCAAACCGATAATGACCGCAAGGCCGGCGGCCAGCCCGTCGAGGCCGTCAACCATATTGAACGCGTTGATCACCGCGACTATCCACACGATAGTAACCGGAATGGACAGACTGCCCGGTTCGACGCCGAACAGCGTGCGCACCCGGCATCCGGCAAACACGACCAGCGCCGCCGCCGCGACTTCGGCGACGAGCTTGACGCGCGGCCTGAGGGATATCCGATCATCGATCAATCCCACCGCGAACAGGAGCGCGCCCCCGCAAGCGATTGCGCCCGCGAGCCATCCAAGCGACGCCAGCGCGACCCGCGACGCCGCCAGAAACGCGACACTGATGACCAGCGACAGCGTCGTCGCCGAGACCACCGCCAACCCGCCCCAGCGCGGCGTAGGGACAGAGTGGATGCGCCGAGCCTCGGGCATGTCGATCGCGCCGGCCCACCGGGCGAGCCGGCCGGCAATCGGCGTCAGCGCGAGCGCGGCCGCGAGCGCAAGCAAAAAGGCCGGCACAAACGGGGAATGAAAGCTCGAAAAGTCAAGCAACTGCGCCGTCAGAGACTTCATGACCGGATCACATCGGGTCAAATATCGATTTGAGCTCGGCAGACAATCCACACGGGCTCATAATCGCATCCGAATAACAGTCACTCACCGATCGTCGCGGCAGGGCCGCGTGCGACGGTGCCGAGCCCGCCGTCCCGCGACTGAACGCACGGGCGCGCAACGGACCGCGCGTACCGGCTTTCCAGCCCATTCGCCTGCCCGCGCGTCGGAAGCCCCTGCCAGTAGCGATGCGATTGCGCGGACAGTGCCGCCGCCGAACCGCGCATCACATGCTCGTAGAGAAGCAGGGTCCGATCGACCATCTTTTCCAGGCTGAACTCGCTGTTCACCCTCCTGATCCCTTCGAAGCCGAACCGTGAGCGCAGATCGGGCCGTTCTAGCAGTGCGTTGACCGCGTCGGCGAGGGCTTCCGCGTCCCGTGGAGGAACTGAGAGCCCCGTAACCCCGTTGGGAGAGACAAACGGCACGCCCGAGGGCAGCGTCGTATTGACGACCGGTTTGCCCGACGCGAGCGCCTCGAGCTGGACGATGCCGAAGGCCTCGCTGCGCGCCACGGATGGCAGCACGAAGACGTCGCACGCCTGGTAGTAGGGAACAGTGTCGGGAACCGGCCCTAGAAACGCCACGCGGTCGGCCACTGCGAGGGTACGCGCTTGCTCTTCCAGGGTCTCGCGCAGGGGCCCGTCGCCGACGATCAACAGCCGGGCGCTAACCTTCCGCATCGCGCTGATCAGGAAGTTCAGGCCCTTGTATGGCACGAGCCGCCCGACCGTCAGGATTATCCGCGGACCGAAGCGCTCGCGGATTGCCCGCACCGCCGCTGGATCTTCGCGCTGATACTGCGCGACGGGGACACCGAACGGAATGATGTGGCATTTGTCACGCCATTGCCGCAGCGCCGACGAGCTTTCCAGATAATTGGGAGAGCCGACGATGACTGCTGCGCAGCGTCGCAGGAAAGCGCCGAGGATCGGTCGGAAAAATGTCGCGAGCATCTTCTGGCGCACCACGTCGCTATGCCACGTCGCCACGACGGGGCCTCGGTGCCCGCTCGCCAGGTAGGAAAGCACCGCGGCGGGGTTTGGCCAGTGGACGTGCACCAGGTCGGGCTTTATCCGCCTGATCGCGCTCACCATCGCCGGGCAAATCGGTGCGCCCGCCAGGGTCAACGGCCTCGCCAATCGGTCGACGCTGACACCGTCGATCACCTCGCGCGCGCGGCGCGGACAGTCGTTCGCCACCACCACCGCGAGATCTACCCTGGCACTCAACAGGCGCGAGAGCAGTTCAAGGTGCGTCTCAATGCCGCCGCGGCACGGCGGGTAATACTTGCCGAGCTGAAGGACACGGGTTGCGCTTGAGAGGTTCATCTACCACCCGGACGATTCGCGGAAACGGGGGCTTGCCGAGGAGCGACGCCCCCAAAGTCTGCAAGACCAACCAAAACCCAGTCTATACAATTAGTCTATTTAGTATTGATGTCAATTTAAGTCAAGCAAAGGTAAGTTAGATGCCGCGCAATCGAACGAGGCGGCTTTGTTTCGCGCCGCTTGCGATTTGCGTGACAGCACGCGGTGAATTGACAATAGGCGCATCGCTGCGAGTGATCCCGCAAATCCGCTGACGAAACAAAAGCATAGGAAAGCGCAGTCAGGCAGTTCGCGTCCGCCCGTGAAGGCGGAGGACAGGATGTCGGAAAAAAGGTTACAAGGGTATTGACCGGAACTTCAAAAGCGCGCTGAGTAAACATAAGAGCGATTGCGCCGGGGGGGCCGGGCTTGCTCGACAATGACGCGCACGGCGAGCGCGCGGAGGAACAGGCGGCTAGACAAATGAAGAGATCGGGTACCGAAAGGCAGAAAGGCCACGACGAGGCGGAGGCAGGCCTGGGCAAGCGGGAATTCTACACGGTCAGCCAACTGGCCGACTTGCTTCAGCTAACCGAGATGACCATCTACCGCATGGTTAATCGGGGCGAACTGCCCTGTTACGAAATTGGCCGCGTGAAGCGTTTCAGGCAGCGAGACATCGAACAGTTCCTGGAGAGCCGCCGCTCACCGGGCGCGGCCCGTCGGGGCCGCGAAACGCGGCGAAGGGTCGCTGCCCCAAAGTAGTCGCGGCGCAAATTCGTTCAAGAGCCTCGCTATCGCCGACCCTGAACAGCTGCAAGGCTGTCTTCCCTGGTCTAATCGCGGCGCACGCGGGCCGCACGCGCGCGACCGTCCCTGCTCCGCCCCAAACCCGCAACGCCCGAAAGCTTCGCCTATAACGGAAGCCGTGTTTCGCCGCCCGGGCGTGCCGTTTCAGCCGGCGCCATGCACATCCGTTTGATGGGCACCCGCCCCGCCGGCGGAGGAAGCGGGAAACCCGGCTGCCGCGTTCGCCCGCAACTGCGGCACGCCCGCCTGAACCCGATCTTGGCCGTCCGGTGATACTTGAATTAACTATTTACTACTTTAATTGATTTTAATTCGAGGGGCGGCTAGACTGCCCGGCAGTCGGTTCGCAGCGCTCGCTGGCAAGGCACTGTTCTTTAGCCCCCGCGGCGTCGGGAAACGGCGTTGCTCGGGATGACCTGCTGGGTGACGACGCGATGCTGTGGCCACTGAACAGCTATCTGCTTTCCAAGCTCGACGCGGAGCAACGCCGGCGGTCTAGCCGGATTCGCCGGCGGGCGTGGCTGGTTACTTTGCGCCGGATGCGCTCGTTGAGCGAATGCCGCCGCAGCGAGGATGGGACGCCGATCGATCGCTACTACGTCGAGCGTTTTCTCGCGGACAACCGCGACGCGATCAGCGGGAAGGTTCTGGAAATCGGGGAGAGCCGCTACAGT
>JAJYMR010000273.1 GCA_021786815.1 Deltaproteobacteria bacterium | reverse complement strand
CCAGCTCGGCGCGAAGGCGAAGGCGCCGGGCTTCGTTCGCGGCGGGATGGAACCGGTCGAGATCGACGCCGTTGTACAGTGTGACCACCTCCTCGCGCTTAAGGCTGAACTGCGCGATAAGGTCGTCGCGAACCAGGTTCGAAACCGCAATCACGAGCCTAAGCCGTGGCGAGCGGAACGCCATTCTCTCGATCGCCATCTGCGTGCGATGGTACGGCGAAAGCGCCATCGCGGCCGTGCCCGCCATTCCACGCCATCGGCGCGCCGCTCTCACGTAACTCGCGTGCGCGCCTCCGCCCGAGCGCAAAATGTCCGCGCCGATCGTGCGCGCAAAACTGAGGACGCGCTCGTTGCCGTCGCGCCGGGCCGCAATCGGGGCGGCGACCGCAAATGCGAACAGCCGGGCCGCTCGCGACAGCGGGAGCCTTCCCACGGGCTTCACGGCGAAGTCGGGCGATTCCCCGCGAATTTCCGAGGCGTAGGCGGTGACCTGGTAACCGGCCTCGAGCAGGTAACGCGCCGTAACCATCAGGTCGCGTTCGGTTCCCCCTCCCTGCGGGTCGAAACGGCGCGTAAGCAGTGCAAGTTTCACGGATTGTCTCCCGCGGCCGACACAGGGCCGACGGCAGGCGTCAGAAAGCTGCGCCGCCACGGGCAGTATGATACCTTAAGCGGGGGTTGAGGTGCGGCGATGATCGAGATCCATTGCACGAGCTGTCACACTCGGTACCGTATCGACGAGCGAGTGTTACCCGACGAAGCTCCGACCTTCAAGTGCTCGCGATGCGGCCACGTGTTCACGGCTGATCCAGGCCGCTTCATTCCGAAGGCCGCGCCGAGCAGCCCTTCTGAAGACGCAGCCCCGTCCGAGCCCCCCTCCGCGACGGCAAAGGCCGCACCCGAAGCCGACGGAAGTCGAAAACCGTACCCGTCCATTAGAACTTTGGCGGCCGTAAAACGACGACCAGCCGCGTCCGCGATGGGCGCTGCGGGCAAACCGGCTGCGGAGCGCGCGGAGCCCGCAACGCCCGAGAGTGAAATTCCATCCGCAGAGCGGTTTTCCATATCGCCGATGCAAAAATCCGGTTCTCTCGACGAACCGCAACCGGCAAGCGCCCGTGAAGCCGTCGCCGACGAGCCGCGCCGTCCGGCCGCCTCCGCCCAAGGCAGCGACTCGAGCGTGGCGAAACACGGTACTGTCGCGCCGACCGCTCGTCCCGAATCCGCCCCCGAGAATTTCGACGAGCGACAATTCGAACCCGAAAAGGAAACCGCCGAGGAGAGAAACCTGTCCTTCGATTTCGACGACGAGCCCGCCATTGAGCCCGGCGAGGCGCCAGCGGAGGAAGCCGGTGACGACCGATGGGAAGTGGGCGGCGAGAACGCGCCGGATGCCGAGGTTGGGTTCGACGAGCCCGCGATCGACAGAGCGGCGTCGGCTCCGGCTTCGTTGCAGGAAGAGGCGACAGAGCTTCGCGGTCCGTTAAACAAAATGCCGGCCGCGGCGCGGCTCAAGCGTCCGGCAAGCGACGAGGACCTTTTTCTGGAGCACCGACGCTCCCATTCGGCCGGCTTTTTCCTCGCGATGTTCTTCCTGGTAGCTCTTGGTTTCGCGGGCGTTACGATGGTCATATGCGGCGCTCCGGTGGCCAGCGCGCGGCTTTTGCGCGGGCTCCCGATGCTCGGGCCGAGCCTCGAGACCGAGCCGCCGCTCGAGAGCATGGTCGCGCTGAACAGCGTCCGGGCCTACTACGAGCAAATAAAGGACGGAGGCCGCGCGCTCGTAATCGTGGGACAGGCGACCAACGGCGCCGCGACACCGCTTCACATGATTCAGATAGGGGTACGGGTGCTCGACGCGTCGTCGCGCGCTCTTGCGGTCAGTTCGGTTTACTGCGGACAGACGCTGTCAGAGAAAATGCTCGCCGAGATGACGCCGCACGAAATCGAGTTCCTTCAGAAGTTGCCCGCGCAGAAAAGCTTCGTCCTCGAGCCGACGCAGACGGCGCCGTTCGTGAGCGTGTTCATCAATCCGCCGGCGAATCCAAGCCGGTTCGCGGTGTCCGTCGTGAAGGTAACCGAGGCCGCGGCGGGAACCGAGGCGAACTCCGACGCCCTGCCTTAGACGCTCACTCCTTTTCCCGGGCGAGCATCTGCTCGTATTCCTCGTTGCCCATCAGGTCCTCGAGGTCGCTCGCGTCGTTCATCTCGACCTTGATTAGCCAGCCGTCGCCGTAGGGGTCTTCGTTGACCACTTCGGGACTCTCGGGCAGATCCTCGTTGACTTCGATCACGGTGCCGCTGACCGGAGCATAGATATCCGACACGGCCTTGACCGATTCCACAACGCCGAACGGATCGTCCTTGCTGATCTTATCGCCCACCGCAGGCAGATCAATGTAAACGATCTCGCCCAGCTGGTCCTGAGCGTGATCGGTGATTCCAATTGTCGCCACCTTGTCCTCGGTAGCGACCCACTCGTGTTCCTTCGAATACTTGAGTCCCCGCGGGATCTCCATGACTCCTCCCAGAACTCTTTCTTCCCTCGTCGCTGGCCGCTTGAGGCATCTCGCCAACGCGGCAAGTCCGTTTTCCATCAAGCTTTGCGCAAAGCGGATTGTCAAGTCTTGGCCGCGCCGTCGAAGGGCGCGAATCTGTTGACACCGGCGCCCACGATGCGTTCAGCTTGCCGCTCCGATCGTGATCGCGACGCGGCGCACGCACGGATTGCGCGATGATTGAAATGCCGGACAGGACGGAGGCACAGGCGGAATGATCGTTGGCGTTCCCACCGAGATCAAGGCGGACGAACGGCGAGTATCGCTGACGCCCGCGGGCGCGGCTGCTTTCAGGTCGCACGGCCATCGCGTGCTCGTACAGCGAGGCGCGGGCGTCGCAAGCGGATTTTCCGATCAGGATTATCGGCGGGCCGGCGCCGCGATCGCCGCTTCGGGCGCGCAGGTGTGGCAGCGCTCGGAGATGGTACTAAAGGTGAAGGAGCCGCAGGCCGCCGAGTACCGCTTTCTCAGGCCCGGCCTCATCGTCTTCACCTATCTGCATCTGGCGGCCGATCGCCGGCTCGCGCGCGAGATGCTCGTGCGGCGCGTCAGCGGTATCGGCTACGAGACCATCGAGCTCGAGGACCGAAGCCTGCCGCTTCTTGCCCCGATGAGCGAAGTCGCCGGCCGCCTCGCCATCCAGGTCGGCGCGTGGTGCTTGCAGGCCCGAAACGGTGGACGCGGCGTGCTCCTGAGCGGCGCTCCGGGCGTGAGGCCGGCCAAGGTCGTCGTGGTTGGAGGCGGAATCGCGGGACTCAACGCAATCCGCGTCGCCGCCGGCGTCGGAGCCGAAGCCACGATCATGGACATCAACCCGATTCGCCTGCGCTACCTTAACGACGTCCTGGGCAGCCGCGTGATGACTGTGATGTCGAACCGCGCAACGCTTAGCGAGGAGCTGCTCGCCGCGGATCTCGTCGTCGGTTCGGTGCTGGTGCCGGGCGCGAGGGCGCCGCGCCTGGTAACGGCGGAGATGGTGTCGCGGATGAAGCCCGGCGCGGTGCTGGTCGATCTGTCGATCGACCAGGGCGGCATCTCCGAAACCTCGCGTCCCACGACCCATGCCGAGCCGACATTCATCCGAGGCGGCGTCGTGCACTACTGCGTCACGAACATGCCCGCGATGGTGCCTCATACGTCAACGTACGCGCTTACCAACGCGACTCTGCATTACGCGCTGGAGGTTGCCGACCGCGGCGTGCTGGAGGCAGGCGCGCGCAACAAGGCGATTCGATGGGGCCTCAACACCTACGACGGCCGCGTCGCGCATCCGGCGGTGGCCGAAGCTTTGCGCGTGAAACCGCATTCGCCGTGGGAGTAAAGGTTATCGCGCCGCGGCGCGCAGCCACGCTGCGTGGCGCGGCGTCACTTGCGGCGTCCGCCCAAAAAGGCGAAGTCTCCGAATTCGTTGACGCTCAGGCTGCCGCTGAACACCGGCTGCCCGGATAGTTGTCTCGGGCCGACACGATATGCGACCCGCGCCGACCCGGCTTTGAGAAAGGTTACGCCCGGAGCGAGAGCGTAGAGCCGCTCATTCCCGTAAATGTCCTGCGCGCCGAAGATCATCGCGCCCGAACCCGTGAGCAACGGATTGCCGAACCACTGAAGCGGTGTTCCCGAAGGGTCCAACTGCCCTCGCCTTGCGCGCACCCGAGGACGCTGCCGCGCGACCACCAGCAGAAGCGGGACGTGACGGACGGAGGCTAGCACGGCCGTCGTCGCGTCGCGCATCAGCCCGGGGCGTTCGAGCGACAGATGGTCGATCCGGCCGGCTGCCGTGCGCTTGCCCGCTGACAGAACGCGATTGACCGCGCCTTTGCGATAAATGAAGAGCGCTTCGCCTGTCCGCGTTTTCGCGCTGAAGGCAACCGGACCGTCATACGGAAGCGCGGCGGGCAACCCGAAATCGACGTAGCGCGCTCCGCGGCCCGCAGACGCTCCCGCTACCGCGAGTTCCTCAATCCCGCCGCGCCGCGAAACCATCGCGAGCGCCGGCACGTCGCGAGCGGAGTCCGGGTGCCGCTTCCAAGGTTCGAGCCACGCTTTCAAGACTATTTTGTCGGGGCCTGCAAACTGTTCGCTGCCAAAGCCCAGTGCCGCGATCACATGGCCTTGCACTGTCCGAGCACCGCTGCGGGCCAGGCACGACAATCTGTCGTTCGCGTACATGAAGACCGAGTCGTGCCCAGAGGCTTCAGCGCCAACGAAGGCGAACTCCCCGTTGGGACCGGCGACGGGACGCGGGTCAACCTTAAGGACCGGCGAGCAGTGAGGCGCAGCGACCATCGTCGCGCCGAGCGCGGGTGTGATTCGGACGCCGGGTGCGGCATTCGGATCGCCTATGTAAAGACGCCAGCCGTCGTTGCTCGAGCCGGACATCGTTTGGGCGGCGAAGAGCACCCTCCCGTCACGCATCATGCCCGGAAGGCCCAAATCGACGACAACGCCGCCGTTAAGCCGCGCTCCGACACTTGCGAGGGTAACCAGCCGGCCGTCGCGGTCGTTGGCGTAGAGCGTCGATACGCGGTCGTGGTCAAATGCGGCGCGGTCGAGGCCCCGCAGGCTGAGCGCGAATGCGCAGGCGGTTCGCACTCCGACGAGCAGGGTTGCGCCCGAAAGAATCAGCGCCAGCAGCGCAGCGGGCCATCGCCCGGCGGACGGTCCGGCGCCGGTTTTGGCAGCCGGCGAGCCCCCCGCTGCGTTTCCTGCGGGTAACACTTTTCAACCTTGCTCAACAGGTATGCAAAAGCCGCACCATCAGCACGGCCCTGAGCGGGTTGCGTGGCGGTCAGACCCGGAACACTTCGTCCCGCATCACCTTGTCGGCGGCATAAAGATCGTTCGCATCGACGTTCGGGAACGGCTCGCCCGCGATGTAGCCGATAAGAACGCGACGGTCGGGCGAGAGGCGCACCCTGCAAGTGCGCGACCAGTGAAGCGGAGATCGAGTCCCGGCGAAACCGCTTGCGAGCGGCTAATAGAGTCCTTCCGGCCCCGCGTTGTAGCGCTGCTGGCCGGACTTGAGCTGTCCGTAGGTGCCGGTCTCGAAGCGTTTCACGTTGGCCGCAAAGTTGAGCCGTCCGTGCAGGTCTTTCACAGCGCCCTGCACGCCCTCAAGCGCGATCTCGTTGGCGCGGACCCATCGCGCGCGATGGTACACGAAGTTAGCCAGGTTGAAAAAATTCTGGCTGAGCGCCTTTTGCGCCCTGGCATATTTTGCGGTCCATACGATCTGTCCGCTCTTCATGTCCAGAAGCTTGAGTTCGAAGGCGACCGATGCAGGCTTTGCCGCGGCGTAGTCCAGGCCTTCGCGCTCTTCGTAGCGTTCGAGTTTCCCGTACAACACGCCGTCGACCGAAAGCGCATGGCCAAGCGCGACCGCGTTCTGGTCGAGATTTCGCGGCGTGGTCGGCGGCAGTTTCGACAGCGCCGCTTCCACGTCGTCCTGCGGAAGAACCTGCCATCCGCCCATCGTGGCGACCTGGCTGTAGACCTCCGCCGTGACCGCCTCGGGTCCGCCATCCGCGATCTTCGCGCTGTCGATTCCGGGCGCCGCTATTATCGGCATCACCGCAATCCGCCCCATCGCGACCTGCTTGATGGATTCGACCGCGTGGGTATGGAGGTCCGGAGTCGGGATGAAACGCTCCACCGTGCCTACGGCGCTACTGCCAGCGTTGACGAGAATCGGCCCGCATCCGCCGGCCACGAACGCCACCAGCCCGGCCAATGCAATTCCTGCCAGAGCGCGCAGTTTCATGACGTCACCTTGATGCCGAGTTCCTTCAACTGGCGCGGGCTGACTTCCGACGGCGCGCCGCTCATCAGGTCAACCGCCTTCTGGGTCTTGGGAAACGCGATCACGTCCCGTATCGAATCGGTCCCACACAGCACCATCGCGAGCCGATCGACGCCGAAAGCGCATCCGCCGTGCGGCGGAGCCCCGTAAGTGAGCGCGTCAAGGAGGAAGCCGAACCTGTCGAGCGCTTCCTCGCGCGTGAGACCGAGAAGATCCATCACCTTGAGTTGCAGTTCGCGGCTATGGATACGGATCGAACCGCCGCCGAGTTCCTGCCCGTTCAGCACCATATCGTAGGCAAGCGACCGTACCCGCAGAGGTTCGGACTCGAGGCGCTCCAGGTCGTCGGGATGAGGAGCGGTGAAGGGATGATTCACCGAGACCAGCCGCTTTTCCTCGGCACTATATTCGAAAAGGGGAAAATCGACCACCCAGAGAAAGCTGCGCCCCTCGGCGTCGCAAAGTCCGAACTTCTGGCCGAGCGCAAGCCTTAGATCGCCGAGCACGGGACGAATCTTGTTCGCGTCGCCCGCGACCATCAGCAGCGTATCGCCGGCTTTGAGCGCCATCGCTTGCGCGGCCCGCGCCTTTTCGCTTTCGCCGATATGTTTGGCAACGGGGCCCTGCCATCCTTCCTGCGCGGTTTTTGCCCACGCGAGACCGAGTCCATGGCGGGAGCGAAGCGATTCGGCCATCTCGTCCAGCTCGCGGCGGCTCAACTGATGCTCCGCCGGTACGGCAATCGCGTAGATGCTCTCGCCGCGCGCCAGAACCTCGGCGAACACCTTGAACGCCGTGCCCGCGAACGCCTCCGTCAGATTGCGCAGTTCCATCCCGAAGCGCATGTCGGGCTTGTCGCTCCCGAAGCGCTCCATCGCCTCGGCGTATGCAAGGCGCGGGAACGGAGGCCGTATATCGATCCCGAGCGTGGCCTGATAGGCCGCCGCGATCATGCCTTCGGCGACGCTCATCACGTCCTCGGGACGCGGGCAGGTCATCTCGAGGTCTATCTGGGTGAATTCGGGCTGCCGATTGGCGCGCAAGTCCTCGTCACGAAAGCATCGCGCAATCTGATAGTAGCGGTCGAACCCGCTCACCATCAGGAGCTGCTTGAGGAGTTGCGGCGACTGCGGCAGCGCGTAAAACCTGCCGGGATTGACCCGGCTCGGAACCAGGTAGTCGCGCGCGCCCTCGGGCGTTGACTTCCACAGAATCGGGGTTTCGACCTCGATAAAGCCGTTTTCGTCGAGATAATCGCGCACCGCCTTGAGCGCGCGATGGCGCCGGCGCATGTTGCGCAGCATCTCCGGGCGCCTGAGGTCAAGATAGCGGTTCTTGAGCCGAAGTTCTTCGGCCGCCACTTCGCCTTCGGCGATAGGGAACGGCGGAACGGGCGAGGTGTTGAGTATTTCGCACTCGCTGACCGCGACCTCGATCTCGCCGGTCGGAAGCTCGGCGTTTACGGTTCCCTCGCTGCGGCGCAGCACCTTGCCGCGCACGGCGATGAAATATTCCGAGCGCGCCTTTTCGGCGACGTCGTGCGCGGCGGCGTACTCGGGATTGAACACGAGCTGCACGATTCCTTCGCGGTCGCGCAGGTCGATGAAGATAAGCCGGCCATGGTCGCGGCGCGCGGCCACCCATCCGAGCACCGCCACGGCGCGGCCCTCGTCGCGCGCGCGCAGTGCGCCGCAATAGTCAGTCCGTTGCCATGGAGGCAGGGGTGAGTATTTCGAATCAGGCATGAAGAACGCTCACTATTAAGGATACCCTATACCGGAACGGGCGCGAAAGCCGCCTTGCCGCGCGGCGCGCGGTCACTCGGTCCGCGCCGCCAACACGGTTTCGGCCAGTTGCGCCTCGCTTAGCTCAGTCTGGCTCGAAGCGCGCAAATCACGCAGCACGACCACGCCCTTTTGAAGCTCGGTTTCGCCGATGATGACCGCGAAACGCGCCCCGATTTTGGCCGCGCGGCCGAGCAGGGCCTTCAGTTTCCGCTCCGGCGAGAGCATCTCGACCCGAAGCCCCCGCTGGCGCATCGCGAGCGCCACCGTCATCGCCTTTCGCGTCGCCGGCTCGCCCATCGCGATCACCGCCGCATCCAGTGCGAACTTCGGCGCACGCCCGGCCATTTCCAGCGCGAGCGCGAG
This sequence comes from Deltaproteobacteria bacterium, assembly GCA_021786815.1. Lineage (GTDB taxonomy): Bacteria > Desulfobacterota > Binatia > Binatales > Binataceae > DTIX01. Next base: position 1,866 of record JAJYMR010000273.1, on the reverse strand, counting down.
GCGCTCGATGCCCATCGCAAATCCGATTCCGGGAACCGCCGCGCCGCCGAGTGTCTCGACCAGCCCGTCGTAGCGCCCTCCGGCAATCACCGTGCTCTGCGCTCCGACGTCGGCTGATATGATCTCGAAGGTCGTGCGCGTGTAGTAGTCGAGTCCGCGGACCAGACGCGGGTTTTCGACGAATTCCACCCCGGCCGCCGCGCTCAGATCCTTCACCCGTCCAAAATGCGCGCTGCACTCGGCGCACAGATAGTCAACGCTCTTGGGCGCGCTTTCGACCAGCGCCGCGTCGATCTTGCAGTCAAGGAGCCTCAGCGGGTTGCGCTCCAGCCGCTGCTTGCAATCCGCGCAGATTTCCTCGCGATGCGCCAAGCCGAACTTCAGCACCGCGTCGCGGAACGCGGGCCGGCACACCGGGTCTCCGATCGAATTTATCTGGACGGTGAGCCTGATGCCGAGCGCGCGCCTGAACTCGTCTATCATCACGAGCAATTCGGCATCGCAGGCCGGATCGGGCCGCGCAAAAACCTCCACGCCGAACTGGTAGAACTGGCGATAACGCCCCTTCTGCGGGCGCTCATAACGAAGCATCGGCCCCGAATAAAAGAAACGCTGCTCGGGGTCGCTGCGGTCGAGTCCGGCTTCGATATAGGCGCGGACCACGCCCGGCGTACCTTCGGGCCTGAGCACCATCTCGCCGGTTGCGCCGCTTTCGGGCGGGCGCTCGATCTTGTACATCTGCTTCTGCACGATATCCGTGGTCTCTCCGGTCGAGCGGTCGTACAGTTCGAGACGCTCTATCAGCGGGATCCGGATCTCGCGGAAACCATGGCGCTCCGCGCACTGGCGCGCGCGCTCCTCGATGAAAGTGAAGGTCTCGGCGCTCGGACCAAGCAGGTCCTGAAATCCTCTAAGCCGCGTTAGCTCCAAATTTGTGACTCCGTCAGTGAACGAGGGTGCCCGAGCGCATCGCGTCGCGCATCTGGCGATAGCCGAGCAGGCGCACGCCGGCGCGGCTCAGCGTCTGCCTGGCCTTGTCCGAGGTGAAGAACCGGAAATCGGCTTCGCGCTGCTCGGCGTCATGCGCGCAAGCGCGCAGTTCCTCGCGCGCAAGCGCGGGATGGCAATAAATCTCGGTGATTCCCGGATGGAGCGACTCGATAAGGCTCGTCCAGTAGGACTCGGTCCGGTCGGGTGACTCGGGCCCGTGCGCGACGAAATGGTCGGGGTAGAGAATTCCGATACGGTCGAGTTCCTCCAGGATGTCGCCCATCCCGATCGCGCGCATCACTCGTCGCGGCGTCAGCCGAATCGGCAACCGGTAGTCGCGAGCCAGGCACAGGTAGATGCGGTGATAATCGGGATGCAGATGGAGCGGGCCCATGTGCGAGTCGAGATGCGTCACGTCGATTCCGGCGGCGAGCGCCTTTTCGATCTGCGCGCGCAATTCGGCCTCAGCCTCCTCGAGCCGGTCGTGCTCAAACACCCGCGCGACGTCAGGCCACAGGTATCCGTGCGAATCCGTCAGCGACGGAACGGCCTCCTTGCCGAGCACCGGACCCCATTTGTACCGGGGCCATTCGCTGGTCAGCGTAAGATGCACGCCCAGGTCGATCGTCGGGTTGTTGCGGGCGAATTCCGCGGCTTCCTCGAACCAGGGACACGTCACGAGAATCGTCGAGGACGTGAACAGGCCTGAGGTGAGGCCGGCGATGGTCGCTTCGTTCTCATCGTGACACATCCCGAAATCGTCGGCATTGATGACGAGCAGGCGTGCGTCGCCGGGATAGCCCAGCTTTTCCGCCGTTGTCAGCTCGCGCCTTTCCGCCGTGTCCAACCTTCTTAACCCCGTCCAATGTAATTTTG
>JAJYMR010000292.1 GCA_021786815.1 Deltaproteobacteria bacterium | reverse complement strand
GACACTTGTTCTTCGGACAGGCGCAGCGATACTGCGTCGATTCATAATCGCCCGTTCTCAAGGACGTCCGTCATGGACGATCCTTTCACGCGTCCGACCCCCGGGTCCGGGGTCTTTTACAAAAATCCTGTTGCTTCGCTCGAATGGCTCGAAAAGGCCCAGGTGTCCGCTAATCGGCCGTACAAACGGCAACTTGGGCGGTTTCGCCACAGTTTTGTTCCATTAGCACCCGGAAAGCGCTAGAAGAATAATTGCTGGGAACAAACAACGCGCCGCTGAGAAGGCGGAATTATGTCTGAAAAGGGCGGAATCCCGAAGGGAACGCCACTACCACGCACACCGCGCTATTTCCAACTCCTGGACGACGAAGACCTCGACCAGCTCAGGCCGCTTCTCGAAGCAGTCAGAGACCGATGCTCCGAGGTTGTCGCCAACTGGTACGAGATGTACGTTGTGCACTTCGGCGACAGTCGAAGCCTCTCGCAGGCCGAATTCACCAGCGTGTTCGAGCCGATAGTCCTGCGCGCTGAAAGCGCTCTTCTGCGCAAGGACATGGAGGCCTACATCGGGGACATGCTGCGGCTTGGCGAGGACCTTACCGAGCGCCGGGTTACGCTCCAGGAACTGATAGCCGCGCTGCATCTGTTCGAAGAGGCCGCAGGCGCGGTTTTCCCCCAGGACCCGCGGCCCACGCTCGAAACCTACGAGCTTTTCGACAAGCTGAACCACGTCCGGCTCATCCTGCTCGTGGACGCCTACGTACGCTCGCAAAAGGCGCTGGCGGGAACCAGGATCAGGGCGCTCGAACTCGAAGCGGCAAATCTCGCGCCCTCCCAGCGCACGCGCTTTCGCGGCCTGGTCGGAAAAAGTCCCGCGATGAGGAGGATTTACGAGCAGATAGAAGCGGCTGCGTCCGCCTTGCGGCCGGTAATCGTGCTCGGCGAAGACGGCACCGAAAAGGAAATTGTCGCGCGCGCGATTCACGAGTCCGGAACCTACGCGCTGGCACCATTCGTCGCCTTCGACTGCGTGACGCTTCCCGAGGACCTGATTGACGGTGAGCTGTTCGGCTACCGGCACGAAGGGTCGAACGGACATCAAAGGCAATACCTGGGCCTGTTTCGCGCCGCCGAGGGAGGGACGCTGTACCTGGCGGATGTCGACAAGATGCCGGCTTCGACCCAGGCGCGGCTTCTGCGAGCGCTCCGTGACGGGCTCATCACCTCGGTCGGATCCGTCGAACCGGTGCCGGTGAAAGTACGGGTTATTGCTTCGATGGCCGAGGAGCCGCAGAGAACGCCGACGTCGGCGCGCCTCGATCCGGCGCTCTGGGCCGAGCTTTCAACCGGGACGGTGATAGAAGTGCCCGCGTTGCGCGAGCGTCCCGAGGATCTTCCACTTCTCGCGGAGCATTTCCTTGATCTCTTCAACGAGAAGTTCGAGCGCCCCGAGCCGCCGTATGCTCTTGCGGAAGACGCGCTGCGCGCGATGGCGAACTACGCGTGGCCGGGTAACATGCACGAAATCCGCGAAGTTCTCCAGGCGGCCTTTATGGCAGCGCCCGGGCCGACGATTCGGCTCGTCGATCTTCCGCCGCCGATCGGAGGCGAAGCGGCGGATAGCGGATACAGGGTGCCTAGCTTTGCCGAAGCCGAGCACGAGCTGATCAGGCGGGCGCTCGATATCGCAGCGGGCAACAAGTCGAGCGCCGCGCGGATGCTCAAGATTTCGCGCAAGAAGCTCTACAGCAAACTCGCCAGGTACGAGCGCGTGCGGGCAGCGGACAGCGAGGCGGCGGGCAGCCGCGAGAGGGCCTAGCCGGCAAGCCCGATGTAACACGAGGCGCTGGTCAGCAGCGGACGAAGCTCGTCGAAGAGATCTTCGAGTTCGGGCGTCGCGTCGCACACGTGAAAGTTGAGGGCTCGCGCCGCGTCGGCGCCGATAGCGTACTCATGGCCAGGAAGTCCGCGTACCAGCGCCGCGGGATCGACCTCGCGCTGCGTCCTTCGGGCTGGATCTGCGGGCCGCGCGATGCGCGCGCAATAGTCAATTGCCATCGCGCTGTCGATCGCGAGGATCCCGATGTCGCACGGTTCGATTTTCGCGATGATCGGCTCGACCATCCGGATCGCCAGATCACCTGCTGCCTCGAGCGCCTTCTCGGGCGAAACCTTGCGTTCGACCATGAACTCGACGCCGTTCTCGAAGCAGTTGAGCGCGAAGTTGAACAACTCCTGCATGCCACGGAAGGCCTCGAACGGCGAGGAGCGGTCGGCGTCGAAGAGCCGCTGCTGCGGGTCAAGGGGGCCGAGCTGCGCGCGCTCGGACATCACGATGCTGGATGAGCCCAGGCAGATGAGCGTCGCGCCGCTCGAGGCGTACGACGGCACCAGCGCCTCCCAGGAGCAGCCAAGCCATCGCCCGAGAAGCTGCGCGATCAGGAAGCACGAGTTGAGCTCACCGCCCGGCGAGTTGAGCAGCACGTCGACCGCGCCCTCCTTTCGCGAAGCCGCTGCCTGAAGCTTTTTCCTAAAGCGGCAGAGCCGCTCCACGAGATCGCTGTCGATCATGCTCGTGGCAAGGACCAGCAGCGCACGATTCCTCAGCCTGCTGATCTTCTCACAGACCGCGCTTATCGGTTCGCGAAGTTCGGCCGGCTCGCACGTCGCGGTTTCAACCGCCTCGGTCGGTTCCGGCACAGGCGCCGGCGGATGCGCGCCAATACCGACGACCTTGTTCTCCGCCTCCATGCGCTTGCCGCCGCGCCTTGCTAGGACGCCTTGGCCGCTTTCGGCGCCGGCATCGCGGCCGCTGCGAGCCAGACGCGCTTCAAGTCCTTGGGCAACTGGCTCAGAACGTCCCACGCCTCGCCTTCCTGTCCGGTCGGTGCCTTGAGAGCGAGCTGCACGGCCCTGAACACGGCCATCACCGCGCGGCTCGCGCGGTCTTCCGGCAGCCCGGTTTCGTCGGCCACGTGCCTGACGAAGTCCTTCTTGTGGGTGCGCTCGACCTCCCGCCCGGGCGTGTCAAAGCCGTGCCAGAGTGCCTTGACATGGCCCGGCAGTTGGGCGCCGAGGTCGTCGGCTTCCTTTTGGGTCAGCCGGTTATGCAATTCGCGCAGCACAGCGTGCGTAATCTTTTCAGCCTCGTCCTTCGGGACGCCGAGCCGCGCCTCAATTTCGCCGAGAAAGGGTTCGTACTCCATATGTTTTCCGCCTGTGCCGTTTGGAATTGCAGATGCGTTTGCGGTGCAGCGCCTCTCGACGCTCGACGCTTCCTTACATATGCACGGGGTGTGCCGAAATTTCGCCGAAAAAGTCGAGCCGTCGTTGTCGAGGCCGGGCGCTCGATGGCGCCGAAGGGTTCACCCGGACGTGCTCGATGGGGCAGCCGGAGGAAGCATCAGGCCGGGCTCGGCGGGATCGGTTCCGAGCGCAAGCGCAGGCTAATCTCGGTCCCAAGATCAATTGCGAGAATATGTATTTCTGTGAGCGGCAGCGGAATCCCGAACAGGGCGAATGCGACGAAGGCCGCCGCTTCGGGAACGTTGTGCGGGAGCAGTCAGAAACTTGCTCACGTTGCCATAGACGGCGCGTCCGTCGGCCAGCGCCGCGATGATCGAGGCGAAGTTGTCGCCGGCAAGCACCATGTCTGAAGCTTCGTGCGCGACGTCGGTTTCCGATTGCGCCCATCGCAACATCGACATCCGCGGTCTTGACCGCGCCCACGCCGGCGCGACGACGCTATCCGCCGCACCGCTATCGCAAGCGCCAGCGTCAAGGTCGACAGCAGTACCAAACAAAGGGCCACAATTATCTCGAGCGCGAAAAGCAGGCCCGCCGCTGGAGAAAGTCGGCCGCCCGCTGTGCCAATCGAAAAGAGAATGGCGTCGGTTGCGACGGCGCATCGCGCGTGCCGAGGCTCTCGGAACAACGTTCCATGCGGCTCTCGCCCTCGACGCTTTAGAAACGGCCGTTTCTGGCACGAGGCTCGCAAGGGAATTCGATTGCGATGGAGCAGGTTTTCAAGCGGATACTGTGCGCGATTGATTTCGACGCGAACTCTTTCGCAGCGTTGGATTGTGCAGCGACACTTGCGCGTCAGAACAAGGCTCGCGTTCTTCTGCTGCACGTCGTTCCGACCGTGCCGGAACCGGGAAACGTTCCGCCTTACGCCGATGTGTACCTGAATCAGGAAACCCGCTCGCACGAACTTTCCGAACTCGCCGCGAAGCATCTGGAAAAAATCGAGCATGAAATCCTGGTGCGCACCGGCGAGCCTTCCGTCGCTATCCTTCACGCGGCCGAGGAGAATTCCGCGGACCTGATCGTACTCGCAGCCTATCGCTCAACCGGCCGGGCGCGGCGCTTCATGGGAAGCGTCACGGCCGCGGTGGTAGGCCAGGCGCAGTGTCCCGTGCTCACAATCCGTCCGACGTGGCTCGGCGATATGGAGTCGGTGGGCGCGCAGATGACGAAGAATCCGGTGACGATTGGTCCCGACGCGACATTGGCCGAAGCCGAAGATGCGATGAGGCGTGGCGGGTTTCGGATGCTGCCGGTTATCGAAAAGGGCAAGCTCATCGGTGTTGTCACCGACCGCGACCTACGCACCAGGATGGGCCGGCTCGAGGAGACTCTCGTGCGCGCGGCGATGACCGAGGACATTGTCACAGTCGGCCCTAACAGTTCGGTGCGACAGGCTGCGCTCACGATGCTCGATTGCGAAGTCGGCGGAATGCCGGTTGTCGAGGATGGCCGCGTGGTCGGCGTGATTACCACCACCGACGTCCTCAAGGCCCTGGTTCGCTGAGCGTTCCGGCCGCGGCGTATCTGGTTCAATCGGACGCACGGAACGCGGAGTAATCTGTATCCTGATGTACCATCGCGCCGGCGGAAGGATCGTGGCGCTTCAGTCGCTCGGGTAGTGGCACGCGCGACGGCGGTTGGCGCATCGAAATGGCATACGGACATCCGGCAAAAAGCGAGCACGTCGAGAGGCACGCTGGCTCTTGAGCTTTTGACCGAAGAGGAAATTGCGGTTCCAAGGATCGCGTTTGATCTTCACCTCCTTGCGCGACGGCTTCTGAAGGCTTGGCGATGGCTGCGCGAGCGTCGGCAAACGTGCGCTTGTCCGGTCGGCATTTTCGCCACAGGCACCGACGCCGCGGTCGCGTTGATCGCTGCCGCCAGCGAGCCAGAGCAGTTTTCCGCAATCGTGTCGTTTAATGGCAGGCCTGAGCTTGCCCTGTATTCGCTGACGCGCGTCGAGACGCCGACGCTTTTCATCGTTCGCGCCCGGGATCCGATGCTGGCGAGGTTGAACCGGCAGGGCTATTCGCGGCTGGCGGGCGAGAAGAGGATGCTGATTCGACACCCCCCATCCGTACGACGCGAGCGTGATTAGCGAGGTCGCGGCACACGCAGCGCATTGGTTCAGGAGTTGTTCGCACGCCGCCGCGCGGGAAGCGGTTTCAATGCGTCAGGCGCGTCGTTCGCGCAGCGCCGCCGGGCATGCGAGCCAAACGCCGCCAACCGTTGTACGAATTTTTCGATCCGATTGTGGCCGAGGAAGAGACCCGATGGGCGCTGTGGTTCCTGCGGAGTCAGATTATTTTCGCGCTCTGACTCCTGCAGTTACAAGGCGCGATGCCGCGTCGCGATGGTCCACGCGAAAGAAGAAAGAAAATGCGCGGCAGCGTGTTTAGTTCATAAGAATTTCGCGGGCGACGACGCATTAGCAAGTGCGAATTTCTGGCACGGTCGATGCTGCGCTTGAATAGAGATTTCTCGCAGGGGACGCGGCGCATATTTGCAAGGCGGTCGCGAACTAAAGCTATGAAGAAAATATCGAAGCATTTGGGTCGGCCGCGAGCGGCGCTGCGAGCGCGGGCTCGTGCGCGGAAATCACGTCAGGGTCTGCTCGAGAGAGAGGAGGAAAGACAAATGGCACTTCCGGAAGCATGGTCACCGTTCCGTGAGCTGTCGCGAATCCGCCGCAGATTCGACGAGCTGCTCGAAGACATGATGGGAGAGCGAGAAGCCGCGTTTGAAGAGCTCGTACCGGAGCTACATAAGCCGCGCCTCGAATCGTTCATCGAGGACGGCAAGCTTATAATCCGCGCCGATCTTCCCGGAATCGACCCCAAGGATATCGAGGTCAGCGTCACCGACTCGGAGCTGAGGATTCGCGGCTCGCGTGAGGAAAAAAAGGAAATCAAAAAACGCGATGTTTTCCATCGCGAAGTCCGCTACGGAAGTTTCGAGCGTGTGCTCACGCTTCCAGAAGGTGTCAAGGCTGAAGACCTGAAAGCGAGTTACCACGATGGCGTGCTCGAGCTGACCGCGCCGGTACCCAAGGAACTCGGGCGCAAGGAAGTGAAAGTACAGGTCGAGGCTGCCGCGCCAAAGAAGATCGAGACCAAGGAAGGCCAGAAGGCCGCATAAACAGTTGCCCGCCAAGCGGCGTCAGTACGTGGACGCCGCAAAGCTCGCCGCCGGGGTCCCCCCCGCCCCGGCGGCGGCATCTCACTCCGGAGGATTGGTCCTATGAAAGTCGAGCGCATAATGACTCACAAGGTGGCCGCATGCACCGAGAACGATTCTCTCAACACCGCGGCGCAATTGATGTGGGAGAACGACTGCGGATGCGTACCCGTAATCAGGGCCGACGGCTCCGGAAACGTGGTTGGCATGCTTACCGACCGCGACATCTGCATGGCCGCGTATACTCAAGGCAGATCGCTGATGCAGATACCGGTTTCGTCCGCGATGGCGCGCAAGGTAATCTCGTGCAAGGCTGGCGACGACGTCCGTCACGCCGAGGCCTTGATGCGCGAAAATCGGATCAGACGGCTCCCGGTTCTCGACGACAACGGACGGCTGGTCGGCATCCTCTCGTTCAACGATATCGCGCGAGAGGCCGAATCCGAGCGTCGCAGCGGAGCCAAGGAAGTCACTGAACAGGAAACGATCGAGACGCTCGCGACCATCTGTCAGCCGCGCGGCGAGTATGTGCCGGCCTTCAAAGCCCAGGCCTTCGTAGCCTGAGCCGACTCCTGAACGCAGCGCCAGACGCCCTGCCGGCTTGAAGCGGGCGACGACTGACCAAAAGGTCGCGCGCCCGCTTCGGTGCGAGGCGGCAACGTGGCGACGGAGAACCGGAAACACTCGGCACAGGGACTACGGGCGGTCGGCCCCCAAAACCGCAACCCGAGATACAGAACAGTATGCCCCGAACCAAGCAGACCGTTGCGCGAAAGCATCCGCTTCACCGCCTGCGAGAGCATCCCAAGGTCTACTGGCCGCCCGGAGCCGAACCCAATCCGCCGTGGGCCGGGCCAAGCCCGGAGTTTCCAGAGCCCGGTATGGTGGTGCTGACGGGCGTCGAGTTGGTGCAGGCGAACGCGCACGCGCGCGCTCACCTGACGCTCTCCGGAACCCACGGCGGGAATCTTTATCGCACGACGCTTACGGTTGACGATCCTGCGCTGCTCGCGAATCTATGCGTCACGCTGGGCAAGTGTGTCGGCGAGACCATCGCCGAGGTGGGAAGCCATGAGGTCGATCTTTCGCTGAGGCTGGCGTGAGATGAGCGCCGCATCCGGTCGCTGAAAAAGCGCCCAACGCTGGATGCGCTGTTTGTAGCGCTCGGTGGGTTCTTCGCACGACAAGTTCACGTCCGTCGTCAGCTGACACTGGTTTGGCGCTTCAGGCGTCGAAGCAAGGAACCGGGTGGCGCCGATCGGGGCAGAATTCCACTCCAGAGACACTTAACGTTCGGGCATGCATGTTGCTCCAGGTGGAGCACATGGAGCAAGGCCTTGCGCAGAGCAGTCCTGTCGGAGCGTCGCACCCTGCCCACCTCACCGAGATACGCATCCACGGGCGAGGCGGACAGGGCAATGTCATAGCCGCGTACGTCCTGGCGCAGGCCGCCTTCGAGGAGGGGATTTTTGCCCAGGCTTTTCCGAGTTTCGGTCCTGAAAGACGTGGTGCGCCGGTAGCATCGTTCGTCAGGTTCGCCGACCGTCCGATCCACCGGCATTGCCAGGTGCTGAATCCGGATTTCCTGATAATCCAGGACGACGGACTGCTGCACGTACCGGGAGTCACCGCCGGCCTAAGGCCGGGCGGCGGAATTCTCATCAGCTCGTCCAAAGAACGGCGCGAGTTGGAAATGGAGGCGGTCGAAAGCCTGCCGGATAACGTAGTCGTTCTTGCCGCCACCGAGTTGGCCAACGAGATCCTGGGAAAGCCTCTGCCCAACACCGCGCTGCTCGCGGCGTTTCTGACGCTCACTGAACTTTTGCCGCTCGGCGCGCTCGAGAAGGCCCTCGCACGGCGTTTTCGCGAAGAGACGCTGGAGCGCAACCTTGCACTCGCGCGTGAGGCCGCCTCCCGGGTGCCCGCGGGAACCTGGAAGGATTCGGCTCATGCTTGAGGCGATTGAAGGATCGGCTGCGATTGCGAAGGCTGTGGCACTGTGCCGTCCGCAGGTGGTTTCGGCGTATCCCATCACTCCGCAAACACACATTGTCGAAAATCTCGCGCGCCTGATCGCGGATGGAAAATTGCGGGCCGAGATGGTCAGTGTCGAAAGCGAATTTTCCGCCGCCTCGGTCGTGCTCGGTGCGGCGGCCTCGGGTTCGCGCGCGTACACCGCGACTTCGGCGCAGGGACTCCTGCTGATGACCGAGGTCCTGTACAACATCGCGGGACTCAGGATTCCGCTGGTGCTGACCTGCGCGAATCGGGCGATTTCCGCTCCGGTGTCGGCGTGGAACGATCAGCAGGATTCGATGTCGGTGCGGGACGCGGGATGGATTCAGCTCTACTGCGCGAGCAACCAGGAGGCGGTCGATACCACGATCCAGGCTTTCCGGATCGCCGAGCGCACCGAGCTTCCCGTGATGGTGTGCGTCGACGGCTATATCCTGACCCACACGCTCGAGCCGATCGACATACCCACCGAGGAGCAGGTTGACGCGTTCCTGCCGCCGTATCGGTTTTCCCGCGCGCTCGATCCGCAAAACCCTATCAGCATCGGCAACTTGGTCACGCCCGACTATTACCCCGAGGCGCGCTACGCGCACCATCACGCGGTGCTGCGTGCGAAGCACGAGATCGAGGCGGCGGATCGCGACTGGGCGCGGATGAGCGGCCGGCGCTCGGGCGGGCTGCTTTCCGTGGACGGACCCGACGATGCGCGGGTCGCGATTCTTGCCGTCGGCTCAGTGCTCGGCACACTGGCCGACGCGCGCGAGACGTATCCGGAGCTTCCGGCAAAACTGATCAAGCTTCGCTCGGTTCGGCCGTTCCCGGTTGACGCTATCCGCGACGCGTGCCGCGGGCTTTCGGATCTTGTCGTGCTGGACCGGGCGCTCTCGCTCGGAAGCGGCGGAATAATCGGCGCCGAGGTGCGCGCCGCGCTCTGCGAGGAATCGAATCCGCCGCGCGTGCACAACTTCGCGGCGGGCCTGGGCGGTCGCGACATGCCGCTTGAGATTTACCCGCGCCTGCTCAGAGCGGCAGAGGCTCCCGCACCGGTGCGCTTCGAAATAATCGACGTCGAACTGGAAAAGCTGCCCGCGGCGGATCGATAGCCGCGCGGGCGGGCGGAAAAAACGATGTCAGCGAACGAACCAACTTCACTTTCCGAACTGCGCCGCAGGCAGCCCGCGTTTCGAGGGCTCGAAGCGGGCCATCTCGCGTGCCTGGGATGCGGCCAGGCGCTCGCCGCGCGATTGGTGACCGAGGCGGCCGGGCCGGACGTTATTATCGCCAACGCCACCGGATGCCTCGAAGTCTTCACCACGGCGTGGCCGCTCACCGCGTGGCGGGTGCCGTGGATTCATTCGCTGTTCGAAAACGCGCCCGCGGTCGCTTCGGGAATCGAGGCCGCGCTCAAGGCGCAGGGCCGGTTCACGAAGGTCGTCGCGATGGGTGGGGACGGTGGCACGTTCGATATCGGCCTGCAGGCGCTGTCCGGGATGCTCGAGCGCAACCATAACGTGCTCTACGTATGCTTCGACAACGAGGCGTACATGAACACCGGGATACAGCGTTCCAGTTCGACGCCGCACGCCGCTCGGACCACGACGTCGCCGCCCGGAAAGGAGCGGATGGGCAAGCGCCATCTCAAGAAGGACCTCCTGTCCATAATCGCGGCGCATCATATTCCCTACGTGGCGACGGCGACCGTCGCGTACCCGTCCGACCTGCGCAAAAAGGTGCGGCGCGGGCTCGAGATCGAAGGCGCGGCGTTCATCCTGGTTCATTCGCCGTGCCCGCTCGGATGGGGCCATGACGGCGCTCTCAGTATCGAGGTCGCGCGGCTGGCCGTGCAGACCGGCGTCTTTCCCGTGCTCGAGATGGAACGCGGCGAAGTGGTAGCCGCGATGCAGATTCGCGATGTACGGCCGGTCGTGGAGTATCTCAAGCCTCAGGCGCGCTTCAGCCATCTGCTCAAGGACAGCCCCGAGGCGCAGGAGGAACTGGAGCATCTCCAGGCGCTGGCCGCTCACAATATCGAACGCTACGGGCTCAAGGC
>JAJYMR010000205.1 GCA_021786815.1 Deltaproteobacteria bacterium | reverse complement strand
CCGGCTACAACCAACAAACACAGCCTCTGTATGTCGATACCTACTTCTATGACATTAGAGGCCAAGCATACGTCCACTGCTTCTCTCTCAGCGAGAGGGGTCTCAAGGCGGGCCAGCGCATTCGCGAGATCTCCGCTGGACAAGCCACCCATAAGCTCGAAGATTTTCGCAGCATTGCAGTACCGCCGACGATCATTCGGCACGTGCTGACGCTTCCAAATCACAGCTTGATAGTCCGGTATGTCTGTCTGGAAGAGAGTGTGCGCCGTACCCATTTCGCGAATGCTATTAAAGAATATCAATAGCGTAGACCATGGGTCGCGCTCTTGGTCCGCGAGGCACATAGGCGCTTGGAACAGCGACGTCAGAGCCCGGACCCATTCTGTCTGCACCGATCCCAGGCTCGCCGCGTGAACTCCCACGTATATCCGACCCGGCGACTTCGCATCAGCTCTTGCGAAGAATGAGTCGTCGGCATCGAGTCCCGGTGGAGGAAACAGAGCGCATTTTGTTCTCGCGTAAAGGCCTCGAATCTGATCGTGGAAATTTCTCGTTGTCGCGGTGGAACAGATGATCTTCGGTGGCACCTCGGCCCCGCGACGATCGGTGCAGAGCTCCTCGATTACGGCTTCATAAAGGCCGGCAAGGGAGCCAAGCGGTCCGGAAATCAAATGCAGCTCGTCCTGAATGATCAACCCCGGGGGAGAAATCGAACGCTCGCCCGACGCTTCGAGCCCGAAGAGAGCGCAAGCCTCAGGCCGCCACGCAAGCATCGCGAATTTGTCAATTGTCCCTACTATTAACGTCGGCCGTACTTCATAAATGTCTTCGTCGACCACGAACACGGGCAACCCCGAGGAGAACTCACATTGAACGTCTGGACAGTGCAGGAGGACTGTTTCAGCCCCCGTCTTGGGACTCTTCCCGCGGGCATAACCGGGAGTGATCGTGGGAGACCTCCGAACCGCTCTCCCACCTGAGAGCTCGAGGCGTCCAAATCGTGCCGCACACCATGGACAACGATCCACTAGGAACCTGTTCCGCGCTTCCGGACGTCGCAATTCACTCAGCGAATCAATCGCTCGTTCGCGCGTGTTTGGCGTCGTTCCGCCTCCAACCCAAATGCCGATCGAGAATGGTTCTCTACCCAGATCATTGTTCGTACGCCGCAGGTGCTCCATCGCACACACGAGCGCTGCCGCCCGTTGAAACTGCTGTGTCGTCAGGAGGCGAAGCGTGTACCTCATCAGCACATGCACGCCCGCATCGCTAGGATCTTCGAGTCGCCTTCTGAACGCGGCGAACGCTGAAAGCGCTAGATACGCTTCCGTCTTGCCGCCTCCAGTGGGGAACCAAATCAGCTCCACCGTCATTCTATCGGGGTCGCCCGGGTCTACGGCCGAATTCACTGCGGCGAGGAGGAAAGCAATTTGGAAAGCGCGCCATGTACCTCGGCCGACGGGGGCATCGAGTTGATCAGGGTTTCGAAGAGGCTCATCGAAAACGAGCTTGGCCTTTTGCTGATCGTACCGAAATGCGCGAGCAGCGGATGCGGTCGCGATCTGTTGAAGGAGGCACGCATGGTTCGCTAGTTGAAACGCCCTTCTCGCTTTAGGGTCAGTTCGCAGGTAGTCCAAACCCCGCCGCATTCTCTCAGCCATACGTTCGCATTCGATCAAGTGTTTCCGCGCCGTCGTTTTGAGAATGCCCTCAAAAAGCGATTCCTGTTCGTGCTGCCGGCGAATCCACTCTTCGTATCGTTCGACTATCTCTTCGGAGTCTCGAAAGCCGTCTCGTTCGTCCCGAAGACCGGCCAGATCTGCCATCGAGACCGTAAGCGGCGTCCCGTCGTCTTTTGTTATGTCGGGGGTGATAGCGGGCGTCTCCACGAATGGGAGCGAACTAGTCCCAACCCAGGCGGCGCGGTCGCGACAGTCGCTCTCCTGCCAATCCGCAGAACAACCATGTCCCGTGGCGAAAGCTTGCATGCGCCTATACAGAAGCTGAGCGGACGCCGACTCCGCGTCACCAGCAGGACCGGCCTCATTGGGATACGGCATGATTCCTGGTCGCCCATCTCGATCCGACACGGACGCTTTCAACCAGCACTGGAAGAGACACTGACTATTGATGTCTCCGTCGCCTTGCTGGGTTCTATTCACGAGACTCGCCGTGACTAAGCGCCGCCCGTCCGCGTACGGACGGCTAAAGACTTCCACGCTTATGTCAAGAGCTTCCAAGCTCTCGCGCGTCACTTCATCGGGGCTCAGCTTTCGAGGAACGACGCCGTCGACGGCACTTGCCTCGAACTGGAGTCGCAAACGTACAGGACGCCTGATCCAGCAAAAACGCTTTTGTTCAGTTCCGCCAACACGGACGCCCACCTCTCTCTTCTCGTAGCGCGCCCCACCTGCTTCGACGATTAACCGCGCGCCGCCTTCAAATCTGGCGAGAAAGCTGATCGCAAACGAACTCGGCTTGTAGCTATTCGATAGCGACAAATCCAGTTCGTCGCCTTCTTCTTCTGGCCCGTCCTCGGAGGGCTCCACGATCACGGCCTGTGGAGGAATGTTGCTCTCTTTCTCCGGCACCACCTGGTCATCGAGCGATCCGGTATCCTCCTCCGCCAATATTTCCACCGGAAAAAGCACCCCCACACCGTAACGCCTCGACGGAGGGTCGGAAACGAGGATTTCTTCACCGGTTCCTTTCTCAAGCCACGGCCCCCACGCTTCGGCTGCTGACTCCACCACAACAGGTTGGGTCGGGTCGATCTCAATTCCGGCCGGCGCCGGGCCTACGAGCTCCCGTTTCAATTCGTCAATTATTTTCAGACGATTGGCGCTATGAATTGTCGTCGGATCCCGAACGATCATGCTGTCTGAACCCCCCATGCGCTCTACGCCGGCGAGAATTGGAAATCAACTGGTTGTCTGAAAACGTGGCCGGATCGGGAAGCCGAAACCGTTTCGAGATGAGGAGCCCGCGCTTCGACTCGAAAGGCGGTTAGGCGTCCGCCCCCGTCAGCTTCGGCCAACGTGATGTCCAAGCGTTGCTTCTTCTGAAGCTCGGACAAATCGAGCGACCGCACTTTTTCGATCAACCGTCGTCTGATCAATTTGCCCGCACGACGATGCACGTTGTCGATCTCTCCCATGATTCGCCACGTCTCGTCAGTTTCCGCCTCCCTGCCAATAACACGCATTACTGCGGCGAAATCTTCTTTGTCATGTGTCCGGATCGTTCGTCCTGACATCCAGTTTCGCAGATTGCTCTGATCGACTCGCTTGGATCCATATTCCGAGAGGCGAACCACAGTCGCAGCTATGCCGAGCCGTGAAACGTACTCGCGGAGCGCGCGCTTCCAGTTTGCCTGTGCTTCACGGCAGGCTCGTGCCCGCGAACCGAGGATCTTGTCGGCAAGTGAAACGATGTAGTCTGCTCCGCCGCCTTCCGTACGAAGTAGCAAGAACATTCCAGGCTCGACGTCTCCAGTGTCGACCCGCCGAATCATCGCGTCGCCTTCTTCCTCCAAATCGATCACCAAGCAGGATGCTGAAGAATCGATGAAAACGGCATACCCCTCGGCCAAGGCAAAGGCCCGCACCTCCAATAGTTCGGGTCCTCCTTCCTGCGGATTTTCGGCTTCGCAGACGCGCGCTCCATTTAGGATCGCGGACCAGTCCAGCTGCGGCCACGTGTCGTCGTACAACTCCGTCTCGTCCTCGCGACAGCGGGGGCTGTCTCCATTCTCTAAGTGCAGCAAGGTTTTCGTCGCGCGCCACGGCCGCAGATTCCATCTGAAACCGACTACGTCGATACGTGAAGCATGCGGGGCGCTAAAGACGTGATCTGGAAACCAGCCGGGAGAACCCACCACAATCAGCCGGTCCAAAATCGGCAACGAGCGCGCCTCCGCGGCGGCAATGGGAATTAGGTTTGCAAAAGACGGTCGCGCCTTTAACGCCTCCTCCGAAACGTTGGTCATACGAGCGTCTTTGACGAGGATGGCGCCCCGATCACTATTACCCCAGAGCTCCGAGAGCTGATCGAGAATCATATTCTCAGGACAGTCGCGTAGTTTGAAAAACACCTCAAGGATCTTATGCACGAGGCCCGCCGCTTCGGGGTGCATGGCGTTGCAACGCGTGCCGAACCTCCTCAACGTGTCGGCGGTGTCCGCAGATACCAGCGCGGGAGCATCGAATCCAACAACAGAGCTCCCGACCTGAAACTTGTAGCGGTTCAACGGACGAAAGAAAGGCGCCCAAAACTCGTCTCTGGCTTCCATCTCGAGGAATCTTCTTAGAGACAGTAACAATGCGCAGAATTCGCGGAAGAGCGGGTGATCGATCGGATGGTAAGAAATCTTCCTGCTTTCGATAAGCTCGTACAGCCGGCTCACGGACGCAAAACTCAGTACCTCCATCGAAGTCACACTACGAGGACTTCCACTGAGTTGGGAACCTGACCGAATTCCGGAATTTTGTGACGCACAGTCTCGACGCATATCCGGTTCAATTCTGCTGCGGCTTCGTCTAGCCTCGGATCGGTCCGTCCCAGAATCGCGACTCGATGAGATCGCGGCCATAGCGAATTGGTTTTCAGGAACGCATCGGAGCCATCAAAGACCGCGACCATAGGGCATTGATCGCGAATATCTATTCCTTCAAGAGACGAATATGGAACCACGTCCGAAAGAAACCCTCCTCCGTCACGTTCCAAATAGGACCGCACGCGCAAAATCTCCTGAAGGAAGCCCGTCGTGATTCCGCTCTCGTCGATCCCAAAGGGGATCTCCAGAATTTGTGGCTTCAGAGCGCTCGCACGCCCCATGATCACGCAGCGCAGTTCGCTCGTCGTCAAAAATCGGTAGCGAGATTCCGACTCCAGAATCTTTTCTAGCAGGGGGGCGCGCGCGCGAAATTGTCGCGATGCGACCCTCGCGGGAACCCGATCAAGAGCCTTGGCCGCGACATCGATTTTGTGAGCCTCTCCGGAGGAGACTTTCACAACAGCGTTGTATGAGAGTCCATCCACCTTCCTGGACTGCACTTGAATTACCAAGAACCGCCGACCTTGGAGCTCCGTTACGCCGGCCAAGACTCCTCGAACCTGAGTGGCAGGATTCGGCCTGTAAACCACGGTTGTTCCCGCAGGGCACGCCGCCAGATGCTCGAAATGATCCTCGGAGCCATTGGACAACGGCGTCGCCCCTCCTGACGTTACTGCCCCCAAAGCGCACAGCGCTGCCGCGTATTCCGCAGCCGGAGCGACCACGGACACCAGCAGGGGGCCTTCCTTCAGCGGAACGCGCGCAAGCGCGGATCCGAGG
Source organism: Deltaproteobacteria bacterium (assembly GCA_021786815.1). Classification (GTDB taxonomy): domain Bacteria; phylum Desulfobacterota; class Binatia; order Binatales; family Binataceae; genus DTIX01. The sequence continues at coordinate 5,240 of JAJYMR010000205.1, read as the reverse complement.
TGGATGAAAAACCTCGCCGATGTGGGAAGAGGAAGCCAGCGACCGTCTGCCGGGAACCTAAGCAGACTCGCGATTTCAGCGATTCGCGAACTCGGCATCCGAAAACCCTATGCGGGAACCGAGACCCAAGCTCCCCTGGATCGCAACCAAGACGAGAACCATGTACACCAATCAAACACCCCCCCGCAGAGGAACCGGCATCACCGCAGCCGGAAACCCCGAGCAATTCAGCCTAATCGAGAGCCCCCCGTATGTCCAAATGACTGTAGCGGCGTAGCGTAAGCGTGAGTTTCGAACCGACCACAAACAGTCATCGATAGTTCGGAGCGTCTGCGGCAACGACATATCCGGGGTTCAAGGTAGAAAAGTCTCTCGTCTGCCGCACTACCGCGCGGTGCTCAACGCTCTGCAAATCGAGATCGATCAGCTGATGCAGCGCTCCGCCGTGCAGGAGCCGCAGAACTTCCGCGACGACTAGGCAGCCGGCAGTAGCTCCCACAAACGGAGCGCCGACCGCTTTGCCTGCGAGCAGCGTGATACCGCATCGGTCTAGGGCGCCCTCATGCAGCATCTTTTGATAAGCAGCGCGGCTGGCGAGGTCTTCCTGTTCAACGGCGGCACTCCAAATTTCGTCAGCGGTCCGCTTCCCTGGCAGAGTGTGCATGCGGATCGTCCGGAAGTCGCGATGGCCGCGACCCAGTCCCGCCTCCACGATGAACCGAAACCCGACCCTATCCAGCGCGCGCCGTCCCAGCGCGTTGTCCAGACCGCATAGTGCGATTGCCGGCTCGTCTTCGGTACGAGTCAATGACGCGTCGAACAGCCGCTCAAGAATGCTGGTAGCGAATCCGCGCCGCTCGGCCCACGCAGCCATGGCGCGGGTCTTTTTTGTACCGGCCATGTTCAGCTCAGAGAGGATCGAGGTGCTCTCCGTCGAAGGCGTGATGTCGTCGACGTCCTGCAGGACCAGTGATAGGCCGGTCGGTTGCGGATAAGGGAGCAATCCCAGCGCCCACAAATATGCTTGGCCGAGATGGCCCAGCCCAATGAGCCAGAGATTTGATGGTAGATAGCTCAGCATGGGAGCGCTGGAGTCGGCGCAAAGCCAATCGGCGCGAGCGGGCTGCCAGAGGGAAAACCCGACGCGTCTCCGTCCCGCCACCGTCGTGTAGCCCTGTACATGAAAGAAGGCTTCGCTGACCGCGACAGCAGCCGCGAGCATCGGTGCTAGCGGCATCACGTGCTCTTCGCCGCCCGAAAATTCGGAATGCGCCGGAACGACCCCGCCGCGCCATCCTGCGTACACCGTACGCAAGCGGAATCCCGCGGCGCGTGGGCGCGGCTGCCCACCAATGAAGATGCGAGGGCCGTCAGCGATCTTGTCTATGGTGCATTGCGCGCCGACAGCCTCGATAGCCGCTCTCAGGTTCTCGCCGAGCGGCAAGGGGACCGCGAGTGGCACATCGATAGGGCCGGCGACGGTAACGCCGCCGAGGAAAACGCGGCGAGCAAGAGCAATGGCCGTCAAGAGCGCCGCCTGGTGGGCGGGATGATGCACTTCGGCTTCGCCGATGGAAAAAGCCAGGCGGTAGCCGAGAAAGATTGCCTTGGCCTCCTCGACGCTGGAAGCGATGCCGCTGTCGATCACCTGTTTGACCAAGCGATGCAGCGTCTCGGCGGGACCGAATGTGTTCATGCTTGTAATGCCTCAAAAACCAATGTGAAAGAATTCACGGCGGTGTCGCAAAGGAACGATTTCCCATTCCCCTCCTCCGCAATACCGATAGATGCCCAGCCTTTCGCGCGTGACGGGCGGGGTGGCGAAGTTCGGCATGATCAGCGCGAGATGACCAGCGCGGGCAATGATCGGATGCGCGCGGTCGGAGCCACTTTGGTCCGCCGCCCCAGGATGTGTGTGGACATCGGCAACGACGGTTAGCCCACGAGCCTTGCACAGGTCCCACAACTTTCCGAAGTGACGACCGTCGAGGCGCACGATGCCTGTCTCGAGGGCGTGGGGGTCAAGATCGTCGTAAAGTAAGAAATCTACGATCCGGCGCCGTCCAGAGTCGCGCCTAGTCCCCAGAAGGAAAGCGCCGCTCTCCCCGACGCCGCGACCGCGCGCACGTAGACCGCTCAGCAGCCTGCACCAGAGCCGCCAAGAGCACGACAGTTCATGCCGCGGCGCGAGCAGGCGGCATGTAATCTCGGCAATGGAGAAGCTCATGAACGATCTCCAAATATTGAACGAGCCCGGCAGAAGGGCGCCAGATTTTCGAGGGCATCTGCGTGCGCCAAATGTCGTGCCCGGCGATGGCCTCGCGGTCGCAAGGCAGATACAGCGCGGTACCGGCCTTCCACTTGGGGTTGAACACGGCGCCAACCCGCCCTCCACGGCTCTGTGGCCAGAGGTCGGGTGCCAGAACCGCGTCGCGCACTACGTCCCATGCTTTTGACAATGCAGCATGGCCCACTTTGATATTCAGATTTGGCCCACCCTCCGTGTTGTCATTCGGTCATTTCCTCGACTAGCCGCTATCTAATTGCTGGTCAGGGGGAGTGCGAGGGGGACCGTCCCCCTCGCCGCTCCGTTAAGTTGATTCGTTGGTCACAGATGTTCGGGTTTTGCGTCGCTCCGCGGTTCTGCGGAATCGGTACGACTCAGTTCCGGTCTCGATGATCTGAGCCCTATCAGTGATGCGATCAAGCAGCGCTTTGCACAGTCGGGCATTGGGAATCACCTGGGTCCATTCCGAGAAGGGTAGATTGGTAGTCACGATCACCGCTGCCTTCTCGGCGCGCTCGGCGATCACCTGGAACAGGAACTCAGCGCCAACCTCGGCCAGCGGCACGTAGCCGACTTCATCGAGCGCGATCAGATCGTAACGTGCCCAGCGCGCCAGCGTGCGGCCGAGCTGCAACTGATGTTTGGCCTCGACCAGTTCGTTGATCAGCGCCGCAGCAGTGGTGAAGCGAACGCGGCGCTTCTGGCGGCAGGCCGCCACCGCAAGCCCAGTAAGCAGATGGGTTTTGCCCGTGCCACTGTCACCGATAAAGATGATCGGCTCGGCCCTGGCGATGTAATCGCCTTTGGCGAGTTCATGGATCTGCTGCGCCGAGATCTTCGGGCACTTCGCGAAGTCGAACTCCTCGAGCGTCTTCATCCGCGGCAGTCGAGCTTCGTGGATGCGCCGCTCGATCAGCCGCTGTTCGCGATCCTCGAGTTCAGCCTGCAGCAGCGCTTCGAGATAACCGAGATGCGTGCGCCGTTCGCGCACCGCTTGCTCGGCGAGTTGCGTGCACTGCGCGGCGATACTTGGCAGATGCAGCACCTTGCATTGCTGACGGATGGTGGCGGCTTCCAACGCCGTACGCTCCGCGTTCATGATGCCGCCCTCTGGCCGAGCAGTGCATCGTAATCAGCCAGCGAAGGCTTCGGCCGCTCGTAGCGCGAGAGCGCGCCCAACTCGACGATCGTGCTACGCGCGCGGACGAGATCGGCAGCCTCGGCCAGATGCCGGATTGCCGCCACGTCCGAGCATCCAAGCGCCAGCGCTTCTTCGATCGCCGCGCGCACCCGCCGATGCCCGTGCTGTCTTATCAGACTCAGCACCTGGATCATCTGGCGCGTGCCGCTCTGCCTTCCGTGCCGGCCGATTAGTTCGGCGAGCAAACGATCATAACTCTCCGGCCACAGACCGCGTTGCCGCCACGCCGCCAGCGGCTTCGATCCGATAAGGGCTCCCGGCTTACGCTCCAGCACGTCGAGATAGTGTTCGAGCTCAAGCACTTGCTGATTGCGCTCATAACAACGCTCGTGGCGGGCGATGCAGCGGCCTTCGTGCCAGATCTCGACGCAACTCGGATCGAGCCGGACCTCGACCGTCCGGCCGACATCGACCGGAGCGGAATACAAGTTGGTGCGCACCCTGACGCAGCCCAGCCCATCTACTCGTGGGAAAGAGATATCGCCAAGATCAAAGCCGTGCTCAGCGAGCGGCAGCAGATGCGCGCGTTCTTCGTTTATCAGCGCGCCCACCGGCCGTTTCTGCCCGGCGATATGACGTCGCTCGTCGGCGCGACAAGCGGCCAGTAACTGTGTGTTGAGATCTTCCAGATCGCTCGCTTTCGGCACTGGCACCCAGTGGTTGCGCCGGAAGTAGCCGGCCTCGCTCTCGATGCCGCCTTTTTCGTGCGCTTCGTAGGGCGAGCAGAACTCACTGCTGAAGCGCCAGTGTGAGCGGAACGCGATGAAGCGCGCGCTCTCCTCGCGCCGATAGCCGCGCAGGATCTTCTTCACCGCGGCCTTCAAGTTGTCGTACCTAAGGACCGCAAACACGCCCTGAAAATATTTGAACGCGTGTTCGTGAGCGTCGAGGAATGCCTGCTGGGTCGCACGATGATAGGCACGATGGAATGCCGCGCCGCTCGCCATGCTGCGCATCGAAAACACCTGCAACCGCACCTGCTCACCACTCAGTTCCGCCCAAGCCTCGTACCAATCAACCTGGCCCTCCTGTCCGAGTTGATAGCTCTGCGGCACACAGGTCGTATGCGTCGTCCATCCGAGCTCCGCTTTGCGCTCGCGCACGTATCGCCGCACCGTAACTTCCGCGACTTTCTCCTCGGGCCGCTCGGCCACGATCCGCTGCCATATGCGATGCGCGGTATGGCGTTGTTTACGCGGCGCTCTGCGGTCGGCTTCGAGGATGGCGTCGATGAACGCGATAAGCGGTCCCATTACTGGTCGTGCTCGCACGACTGGCTTGCGCTCGGGCGGCTCCGCGCTCATCAGCGCCTGCCGTACCATCCGCCGATGCACTCCGAGCTTGGCCGCGACTCCCTTGATGCTTCCGATTCCGAACTCGTACTCTCTGCGAATCCGCTCGAACAGCTCCACCTTCGCTCTCCTCTCCATCCCGGCCTCCTGCCTCTTATGCAGGATGCTCCGGGTAAAGCAGGGTGGGCCAATCTACAGCATCGAAGTGGGCCGTTTCAGAGTATCGAACTCACACGCTTCGATCCGTACTTCGGCGAACTTGGCGAGGTGATGGTGCGCGACCTCAAGCTCTACGATCTCATCAGCCAGAGCGAAGGAGGTGTGTCGCGATGAGCACCCCGCAACTCGACCGTCTGCGCGAACACTGCCATCGGCTGCGGCTCTACCAGATCGAACAGGAGCTCACCGCCCGCCTGGAGCAGGCGGCGAAAAAGGAAATTTCCTACGCCGACTTCCTCGA
>JAJYMR010000270.1 GCA_021786815.1 Deltaproteobacteria bacterium | reverse complement strand
TTCCGATCTACGCGAAGGCGATTTGTGGGAGGGCAAACGAACGCTGCCGCTGATCCACCTCATGCGGCAGTGCACGCCTTTGGAGCGACAGCGAGTGCTCGCGACGCTGGCGATGTCGCGCGAAAAAAAGTGCCCGAGCGAGATCGCCTGGCTACGCAGCATGCTCGAGCGTTATCGCTGTATCGACTCCGCGCGGCAAATTGCACAGGGCATCGCCGGCGCGGCGCTGGAAGAATTCGAAGCCGCGTTCAAGTACGTGCCCGATAGCCGTGATAAACGCTTCATCAGAGGTCTCGTCACCTGGATTTTCGAGCGGAGGTGATCATGGGCAATCCCGGCCCGGGCAGCCACTCCCGAAGAAAACCGCCTTTCAATCTTATCCTTGGCTCAGCGACACTGACTACTCCGCCGCCGTTCGAATTTACCGAGGTGGTGCTGCGCAATTTTCCACTGAAAGCGAACTTCCGTGCTCTAGCCCGCTTCTGTGACAAGTATCTGAATCTTGCCCCCGAGTTCGCATACTTTCGGCCGGCCGTGCCGTTCGTGATCCTGTCGATTGTCAACTACGGCAAGATGTCCATGGAGGCCGGCAATCTCGGCTGGACCTCGCAGAACGAAGTGCTGTTTTCCGTGCCGCTCGAGTGGTACGAGCGTGACGACCGCGGGCGCCTGGTCTTCAGGGACCTTGCACAAGTTTCTCCGTTCATCTTTATCGACGACGAAGACTCCCAGGTCGAAGGACGCGAGGTCTACGGCTGGCCGAAGGTGCAAGGCTGGTTCAGCGCTAGTGTCGATCCGTGGACCATGCATCCCCTGAACCGGCGCGAACTGCTGTCGCTTGGCGCGAACGTGTTCGACAAGATGTTTGCCGATAACCGTCCGCAGCCTCGGGAGATACTCGCGATCGAAGAGGATGCGCCTCCGACCTTTTCGGTCCTGCCCTCGCAAGCGGAAAACATCCTGAATCCGTGGATCAGCATCCCGAAGGCGATCACCGGCTGGAGCGGCATCCTGGCAACAATCGCGGAGATGGCGACCTCGCCGGCGTTTCGCGGATATGGGTCGGTCGATCGCAAAGGTCGATCGAACCTACTCGAAAGGATCGCTGAAAATCTGGACCTGTTCACGCGCACGCTGCACGCCAACACCGTCAACCTGAAACAAATGCGCGACGCCGCCGACCCTCAGCAAATCTGCTATCAGGCGCTGACCAACGCAAAGATGGCGATTAGCCAGTTTCGCCGGGGAGGAATGCTCGGGGATTTGGCGCTGCTGCGCGGCGACCCGACGGGCGGATTCCGGATTCGTGTGCGAGAGTACCCCGATCAACCGATCGTGGAGACCTTGGGCCTCAGGGTCGCAGACCGGGTCGAGGGATCCGTTCCGGCGGCGATTCTCAAGCCTGTGATGCCGTTTTGGCAGGAACTGGACCTCACCTATCTCAAAGGCGAGAACATCTGCTGGCGAACCAATTCCAAGACCATCGGCTGGAGGAACCAGGAGAGGGTTGGTCGCCCGCCGGTCACTGGTCCCGAGGGTGCCACGAATCTGCTCTACAACACGACGGGCTCCAACGGCTTCCAGGTGGCCACGGGACCGTTCAGGTTTCCGGAAGCGACGTTGCGTGTTTTACCTCTGCCCGCTGACCCCGAAAAGTTAAAGGCTTTCGTGGACGGCCACCTGAACCTCGAAGCCTCTCCCTACTACTTCGAACCCTGGGGCAATTACGTGTACATGGTTGTCACGGCCTATGCGGGTATGTCCTCCGAGTCTGCCGACTTTGGCAACTGGGCCAGCAGGCAAGTCGATTTCGCAGTGCCCGTACGTTGGTTCGATAAGGACAAGAAAGACAAGAGTCTGGTCAGCGTCGGGTTCGTGTCGCCCTTCACCTTTATGGACAGCGATATCGGCACAACCACGGCGCGCGAGGCCAACGGTTGGGCCGCACGCAAAGCGCAAATTACGGCGCTCGAAAGCAGTTGGCTAGGGACTCAAGGTCCGTTCGCCGACATATCTCCGCTGATGGAGCTCAAGACCAAGGTGCTGCCGGCGCTCAATCTCGGCCAGCAGACAGAACTGCGAACCATCATCGAAGTGGTGAGAGGCAACCCGGCGTCCTCGAATGACCACGTTACATGGAGTTACATCGCCGACTCATGGGGCCGTCCGCTCAAAGCGGAACTCGAACAGATGGCCAGCATGGAGGCTTCGAATGAGTTCGCTGGCCTGCGCGCGCTCGAGCTTGAGATCCTCGCGAATCGCGCGCCTGTCAATCAGTTTTCGCTCAAACAGTTCAGGGATGCCGAAGAACCCAACAGCGCGTGCTATCAGGCCCTGGTGCGAACCTCGCTGGTCATCGATCGCATCTGGGAAATACGCGAAATTGAGAACCAGACGCACATCAGGATCTTTTCCTGTCCCACATTGCCAATCGTTGACATGCTCGGATTGCGCGTTCAGTGCCGCATGCTTACCGATCAGGGCGAGGTCCAATGTCTCCGGCCGATGCGGCCGTTCTTTATGAAGGTGGACCTTAGGAGCGGCCCGGCAGAGAACATCTGGTCAACAGATCATTATCATCAGTGGGAGAAGCGGGACGAGAGCAGCCCTAAGGGATATTTCGAAATAGATCCGGACGCAAAGACTTTCGTTGGAACGGATCTGGTCAAGGAGCTCGATAAATCCGAAAGAGCAGATATCGCAAACCGAGTTCACGCCCACGCCTTTCGCGGACCTCTTCTGACGCGCGCCGAGGCCGCGAACATAGTGCTTGACTCGAGACTTCAGCCGCAGATGGCAGTGCATGCGATGCTGTCCAACGGCTGGGGAAACTGGAACGGAATCTCTGAAACGGTGGGCAAATTGCCGACATTTGTCATTCGCAGGGACTCGGTCGGCCTCGGTGACCAGGGCGCGGCTCCGGAGCTTTTCCCGGTCGACAGGAACAACCTATACATCGACGCCGATCCTTACGAATCTCCCTATTGGACTCCCGGCAAGTGGCGTCCGGCGGGCTTGCCTTCGGACATTACTGCGGAATCGTACAGCACTGCCTCAAAGGCGCTGTTTTGGAGAAGAATGCAAAGTCTTGCGAAGACGAAAGGGTTTGACTTCGTCGCGCTGGCCAAGGAGATGCTTTCGACAGAAAATCCAGGCGAATCGGATCCAAAAAGTCCGAGCAGCGGCAAAAAGCCAGGGTCTGCGTGAAGGCCCGGACGCCCATCAAAATCGCCATCGTGGGCGGTGGCTGCGCGGCGCTTACCACTGCGTTCGAACTCACCCGTCCGGAGCAGCGCGGCCGTTACGAAGTGACCGTTTATCAGATGGGTTGGCGGTTGGGCGGCAAAGGCGCATCCGGCCGCGGGGCTTCGGGCCGGATCGAAGAGCATGGTCTCCATCTTTGGATGGGCTACTACGACAATGCCTTCCATCTGATGCGCGAGTGCTATCGCGAGATGGGGCGCGACCCGCGTGTCTCGCCGATGGCAGATTGGACAGACGCCTTCAAACCCGATCCCCATGTTGGTGTCATGGACAGAGGTGCCCGAGGTTGGCAGCGCCTGATGTCGGAGTTCCCGCCGTCTGCGGGGTTGCCGGGCGATCCCTACAAGCCCGGTGAGCAGTTCACGTTGTCCGGCTACTTAGTGAGAGGCATTCAGCTGCTCTACACTCTTTTGGTCACGTCGCAAAGCTCGGCGGCGGCCAACGAGCGTCCCGCGAACAGAAAGTCGCGCGGTCATGCCAAGGCTGAATCGTTGGCTATCGACGTCGCGAGTCTACTGAAGTACGGGCAACTCGCGACTCTCACCGCGATACTTCAGGGGGTCACTTACCTCGAGTCGGTGATTAGGGTTTTACCCGACTTTCCAAAAGCGCTGGCGCTGACTCTGACCGAAGCTGTCGCAACAGGCGCACAGCGCTTGCTTCAACCGCTGCTCGATGGCGACGACGAGAGCCGGTGCGTCTGGGAGATCATCGACCTCGTGCTCGCCTGCATCCGCGGCGCCATCATGTTCGGCCTGACCACGCACCCGATGGGCCTCGATGCGATCAACGAGTACGATTCCCGCGAGTGGTTGCGGCTGTGCGGTGCTTCCGAAAGATCGTTGAACTCCGCTTTCATGAGGGGCCTCTACGATCTCGCTTTCGCTTACGTGGACGGCGATCCACAGCGACCGTCGCTCGCTGCCGGCCAGGGGATTCGCGGCAGCCTCCGCATGTTTTTCGGTTACCGTGGCGCGTTGTTCTGGAAGATGCAGGCGGGGATGGGCGACGTGGTCTTCGCTCCGCTATACGAAGTGCTCGCTCGGCGCGGCGTGAAGTTCCGATTCTTTCACCGGCTCGAACGGGTTCACCTGGCCGATCCCAGGACGCTCGCACCGGGTGAGAAGCCATTCGTCACCAGGCTGGACTTCGATGTCCAGGCAACGACCCGCGACGGCGCCGAATATCAGCCTCTTATAGACGTGAAAGGGCTACCCTGTTGGCCCTCGCTGCCGGATTGGAAACAACTGAAGTCGGGCGAGCGCATGGCCGCCGAAAGCCGGCAGTTCGAGTCGTTCTGGGATCGCCGCAGGGAAGCGGCTATTACGCTCGAGGTCGCCAAGGATTTCGACTTCGTGGTTCTTGGGGTGAGCCTCGGGGTCATTCCTCACGTCTGCTCGGATTTCATCGCCAGGGACCCGCGCTGGCGCGCGATGGTGGAAAACGTCCGCACCACCGCCACTCAGGCGTTCCAGGTCTGGCTTCGCGACGACTTGACCGGCCTTGGTTGGGACGGACCTTCGGGCAACGTTTCCGCATACGCTCAGCCTTGGGCGACCTGGGCCAACATGTCGCATCTTGCGAGCGCCGAGCAATGGACCGAGGCGCCCGGCTCGATAGCTTATTTCTGTGGCGTTCTGCCGTGGCCGGAACCGAAGGATACATCGGACAGCCGGGCGCCGATGCGCGCGTACGACCTCGTGCGCAGAAACGCCATCGACTTTCTGAACGGCGATGTCGCAGGTCTTTGGCCGGCGGCGCAGCGCGCTGACGGGTCATTCCGCTGGCACAGCCTGTTGGACTCGCAATCATCCGGCGCATCCGCCGATGAGCATCGGTTCGACAACCAGTTCTGGACTGCGAACGTCAATCCGAGCGATCGCTATGTGCTGTCTCTACCCGGCACGTCCAAGTATCGGATCTCGCCGCTCGACGACACCTACGACAATCTGACAATCACCGGCGACTGGACCGATGGCTACAACTTCGGATGCGTCGAAGCTGCGGTGATGTCGGGCCGCCTCGCAGCACATGCTTTGAGCTGCTTTCCGCCGCTCGAAGAAATCTTCGGCTATGACCACCCGTGAGGCCGAGCGGGCCTGTCTCGGCGCATTCTACGAGGCACTGTTCGCCGACCCTCTCCTGCGCGAGTTCTACAGCGACAGCGGCTATGCCAACTTCGGTTATTGGCGGCCCGAGACCAGGAGTGCCGCGGAAGCTGGCGATAATTTGGTCGATGAACTAGTCGGTCGGCTCAGCACGCCGGCCGGCGCGATCCTGGACGTCGCTTGCGGGAGAGGAGCAACGACACGGCGGATCGGTGAGCGTCTGCGTGACGCGTCGCTGTTCGGAATCGGACTCTCGTTGGAGCAATTGACGGCGGCGCGTCGGCGCGCGCCCACCGCGCGGTTCGCCCAGATGGATGCGGCGAGGCTCGCATTCGACCGCAACTCCTTCGACGCAGTGTTCTCTATCGAGGCGGCCTTTCACTTCGCCACGCGAGCTCGTTTTCTTGAGGAAGCGTTACTGGTGCTCAAGCCCGGCGGCAGCCTGTTGATGTCCGATCTGCTCATGGCTCGCGGCACCTTGCTGACACCGCCGGAAAACCATCTCGTCGACGCCAGGGCTTACGCACGTCTGCTGACCCGCGTTGGCTTTCGCGATGCCCAAGTGACGGACGTCACTGACGCGACCTGGCGCGCCTACCGACGCCATCTCTCCAATTTCATTGCCCGGCGATACTTGCGCGCGCCGACAGGGCTGCGCGACTTGTTCGCGGCGAATGTAGTTTTTGCCTGGGCCGTGCGACAGTGTGTGCTCGTCAGTGCGCAGAAGCCGTCGGCCTAGGATGTAAGACGCCACGCCGCCGGTACCAATCGATTGCTTCGGTGACGCTGCGTGACAACGGACGGAGTTCAACCCCAAGCTTGCGTTGCGCCGCATTGGGAAGCGCCCAACCTTGTTCGAGCATTAGCAATGCGCCGACCGATGGATAGTCGGGTTCGCGCAATCCCGACGCATTGATCAGCTCGTTGGCATAGGCCGCAGCCGCCGCGAGGGTTGACGGAGTGTACCATCGCGGCCGCGGGACGCCTGCAGTTCTGCAGATGAGATCGGTGAGCATCTCGAGCGTGGTGTTATGCCCAACAACCGCAATGCTGGATCCAAAGGCGCTCTTTGCAACCGCGGCGGCCAGCAACGCAGCGACGTCTCGCACATCCATGACATTCAGGGCATGGCTGTTGGTCGCCGGAAGTGCGCCGTTCACGGTCATTGGTATGAACGCGAGGTCCGGATCGCTGATATCACCGGGACCAATGCAGAAGGTCGGACTGACGATTACTGCGCGCAGACCATCGCGCATTGCACGACGAATCTTCGATTCCATGCGGCGCTTCAACTCGAAGTAAGGATGAAGCAGGCGCAGAATCCGCGCCTGGGCGCGACCGAGCATGGGACGCTGGCGGTCGTCGGTCGCTTGAGAACCAACAAATGCGAACGCGCAGTTATGGCGCGCGACGCTTTCCAGCAAGGCCGATAGCTGGCGCTCCGCGCTCGCTAACCTGGCAGCCGAGGGAGCATTCTGGAACAGCCACAGGTGATACGGCGCGGCGGCATCGACGACCAGCTCGTGACCTGCGACCCATGATTCGATCTGGCCGGGCCGATTGGCGTCACCTGAGCGGTAGTCCAGGTCGAGATCGATCAGGTTTTCCGGAGGCTGAACCCGGCGGCTGACAGCGCTGACCGCCGCACCATGGTTGAGCAGTTCGCGAGCAATCGCATTGCCGATACGGCCGGTTGCGCCGAGTACCAGTGCCTTCACGAGCCGGAAACTTGACCAAGCGTCGTCTCGCGGAGAAGCGACCGCGCCTCAGCGAGATATGAGGAGCCGGAAACGTCGCGGAACTTCCTCAGTACTTCTTCTAGGGCGGTCCGTCCCTCTGGGAATCGCCGTTGTCGTTCCAGCAATTTTGCGAGTACTATCGCGGCCCTCAACTCGAATAGCGTCGCGCCTTGGCGCCTCGCGGCTAGCATCGCTCTATTGAGCAGTTCCTCGGCGGTTTTCAGTTCGCCTTCCTGCCACGCGACTTCAGCAAGTGAACAGTAGGCTTCCGATTCAGGGAATCCGGCAAGCGTGGTCTCACATCGCGCCAAAGCCTCGTTCAGAGCGGCCTTCGCTTCTTCGGGGCGACCTAGCGCCACGAGCGTCTCTCCGAGTAACACGAGTTGGTGGTTGAGCCGGATACCCGACGATTGCGAACGAGCGGCCTCGACCGATCTGCGCATGTCGGAGAGCCCCGAGGTATCGCCGCGCGCCGCCCGGGCCGCGCCGATGTGAATCTCAGCGGTCTCTTTGGCCCACCAGCCGATCTCGTATTCCTCGCGAAGCTGCTCGGCGCGCCTTGCGAGCGCGGCGATCTCATCGAGATCGTCACCGAGATTCCGCGCCACCCAGGTGTGGTAGTCCAGCGCCTGCAGCACGTGGAACGGCCCACCATGGGCTTTGGCAAACGCGACTGCTTCCTCGATGGATGCGCGTCCCTCGGCGACCCATCCTGCATCGCACAGTGCAACGCTGCGCACCAGCCAGGCAAGGAATAGCCAGTTTCCGAGGCCGGACAGCGGTCGGGGCCGCGCGCGAAGGTTGGTGAAGTGCTCCACGGCGCGAGTAAGGTGCGGCAATGCAGCCGCGCGATCGCCGAGATAGTAATTGGTTGTCCCACTGACGAAGCCCGCCAACGCAAGCAGGTCAGAATTGCCGGAGGCATCGGCAAGGCGCTGGATCTGCTCAGTGAAATACAGCGTCTCCGAGCGTTCCCCGCGCGTGCAATAGTAAGCCCAGAAGTTGAAAAGCACGTTCGGAGCCTGAACCTCAGGGCCGATCGCATCGGCCAGGTCGCGCATGCGCTCATAGACTTCCAGCAGGCTGGATGACGTGTATCCGTAGTGAGCACTCATTGGCTGCACCAAGGTGAGCAGCAACCTAAACTCGGTCCGATGGCGCGCGTCGGATTCCGCCACCCGTGACAATAATTCGAGCGATTTCTTCAGAGTTGCAATTGCTTCAGCATACGCCCAACTGGCATTGGCCTTGGTAGCTGCCCGGAAATAGAGATCGCTGGCCTCTTGCCAGCGCCCCGCGCCCTCATAATGCTGAGCGAGCCGCTGCGGGTCCGCCTGGCCGATGCCGGCGGCTTCGAGCAGTTGCGCCGCGCGCTCATGAAGCAGCAATCGGCGCCGCCGTAACAGGGAATCGTATGCAGCATCTCGAATTAGTGCATGTTTGAACGAATATTCCCCCGCGGGCGCTTTGGCGGAGCGTATCAGAATCGCGGCGGCGACCAGGCAGTCGAGCTGCTCGTGCAGGCGGTCGGGCGCGAGCTCGCTGACGGCTGCCAGTTCGTCGAACGAAAACCGGCGTCCAAGCACGGCCCCAAGTTGCGCGATCTCCTTGGCGCTTCCGAGAGAATCGAGGCGCGCCATCAGCAGGTCGCTCAGCGTGTTCGGAATCAGACCGTCGGCCGAGTTCACGCTGAATGGGTTGCGTGCAGCCTCGGGATCGAATTTCCGGTCCAGTAAAGTCCGCGTCATCTGTTCGATAAACAGCGGAACTCCGTCGGTTCGTGTGATGACGGCGTTGCGCACGGCGGTCGGCAGGCGCTCGACCGTCAAGGCATCGACCATGGCGCCCACGTCGCGAGCATCCAGGCGATGCAACTCGATCAGGGTGTGATCCGTCTGCGGCTTCCAGGTTTCCGGCAAACTCGGCCGCTGCGTGAAGACGCTCAACAGATGTTGGTCGTGGATACGTTCGGTCAGCAGTCCCATCACTGCCAACGTGGATGGGTCGGCCCAGTGCAGATCTTCGACCACGAGAACCGTGGTCCGATGTGCGGCCATCTTCGATAACAGCTCGACGAGTAACTCGAGGGTTTTTCGGCGGCGGCGGTCGGGACTCATGGTCGCCAGGATGGGTTCCGCTGCCTCTGTTGAGAGGAGATCGACAAGCAGTTCGAGCGCGTTCTCGCTTGTAACGCCGAGATTCGTCAAAGCCAGGGCGAGACGTTCGCGCAGGACCTCGCCACTAGCGGTTTCGGCCAGATCAAGTTGCTTCTTCAACAACTCAACGATGGGAAACAGCGCGCTACTCTGATGAAATGGCGAGCACCGACAGGTCAGCCAGGTAATATGCGCGCCGGCCACACGCTGTCGAAGTTCTTTACATAGCCGGGACTTGCCAAGGCCCGCCTCACCCTTGATCAGTGCGATACGGCCGTGGCCGACCCGAGCGCTCGCGAGCAGGTCGAGCAGGCTGGCGAGTTCTCTCTCGCGGCCGACGAACTGTGTGCGCTCTTGGGTCTTGGTCTCTGAATCCCGGCGCCGATCCGATTCGATGCGGTAAAGGGTAATCGGCTTGGCGATGCCGCGCAGCTCGCGTGGGCCGATTCGGACTACAGAAATCGCATCTCCGATAATCGAGAGAGTGTCCTCGGTCAGCAGCACCTCGCCAGGGCCGCTTGTGACTGGACCCGCGCAGCCACATTGGGCGTCTGGCCCAGGGCGAGGCGCTCGGTCCGGCCGCGCGCACCAACGTTACCGGTAACGACCGGGCCAGTGTGCAGGCCAATGCGCACCTTCATGGGAAAGTCCAACTCGGAATCGAGCCGCGCTATGGCAGTTATAATGTCAAGGCTCGCCAGCGCGGCCCGGTGTGCGTCGTGTTCATGTGCGACGGGAAACCCAAAGTAGACCAGAATGCCATCGCCGAGATACTGTGCAACGTGTCCGCCGTAGCCGCCCACCACGTCCCCCACAACCTGCTGATAGCGCTGCACGACGTCACGCAAATCTTCGGGGTCAAGTTGTTCCGATAGTGCGGTTGATTCAACCAGGTCACAGAACATGACTGTGAGTTGGCGACGCTCGGCATGGTCCGTCTCATCGCTCCGAGCCTTGCCGGACGCGGTTGGAAGTGTCCGTGCCGAGCCTAGTTGCGCGCCGCACGCACCGCAAAACTTGGAGTTCGGGGGGGTTTCGCTGCCGCAGCCGCTACAGACGATCGAAAGTGCGACGCCGCAGCCACCGCAGAAGCTCATCGACGAAGGATTTTCGAACCCGCACTTAGCGCAACGGATAGGCACAGGCATTCTACCCAGGCTAGACGCTTACCGTTTGTCCCCCTTAAGTGCAAGTTGCATTCGGCGGACAGACGAACTGAATCAGCCGCGCAGCATCGAGGCAGTCCGTTTGCGCGCCTCTTCGTACTCGCGCGCAGTCTGCTCGACGAGTTCCGCCACGCCCTGAACGCGCGTTACACCCGATACGGAATGCCCCCCCCC
>JAJYMR010000038.1 GCA_021786815.1 Deltaproteobacteria bacterium | reverse complement strand
CGCATTTATCGTAAACCACTCGGGATCGAACACAGTCATCACCACCGACGATTACCTCGACCTGCTTGCCCCGGTGCGTGACGACTTTGAAACCGTCAGGAACTGGATCAGCATCACTGACGGCACTCGCCGGGCGTTGGACTTCGACGCAGTGCTGAAGGCAGCGTCGGCGCGGCCTCCGGCGGTCGCTCTCAAGGAAAGCGACCTCGCTTTCATCTTCTATACCAGCGGCACCACGGGACGGCCGAAGGGCGCCACCATAACCCATCGCAACCTGGCCGCAAGCGCCCTGATTGGCGCGATCGAACTGCGCATTCAACACAACGAAGTCGCGCTTTTCACTATCCCGCTGTTCCATGGGGGCGGGGGCAGCGCGCCGTTCGGCTTTTTCCTGATGGGCGCAACGGTGGTGGTAGCGCCTTGGGATCCGGAGCGGGTCGCGACGTTCGTCGAGCAGGAGCACGTCGACACGGCAGTGTTCGTGCCGGCGATGATGCTCGTGCTGCTCGACAATCCGGCTTGGCGCGGGCGCGATCTGAAGAGCCTTCGCAAAATCGGCGACGGAGCGGCGCCGATGCCGTCAACGCCGCTTCGGCGTGTGATCCAGGAATGGGGCATCGACTTTTTCAACGTCTACGGCCTGGCGGAAACCGCCCTGTATCTCACCGTGCTCCACCCGGACGACTACGCGTTGGAAGGCCCGGCGGAAAAAGTGAAGCGTCTCGGCGCTGTCGGCCACGAAGTGCCGGGCATCGAGTTGCGCATCGTCGGCGACGACGGGATGGACGTTGCGCCCGGCATGCCCGGCGAAGTCATCGCGCGCGGCGCCAACGTCACGTCCGGCTACTGGAACGCTCCCGACGAAACCGCAGCCGCATTGCGCGACGGCTGGTTTTGCACAGGTGACATCGGCGTGTGGGACGAGGAGCGTTACCTTTACATCGTCGATCGCAAGAAGGACATCATCATAAGCGGCGGCGAGAACATCTCCTCGGTCGAAGTCGAAGAGGTCCTATGCCGCCATCCTGCGGTGGTCGAGGCGGCGGCGATCGGCGTTCCCGACGAACAATGGGGCGAGGCGGTCAAGGCGATCGTCGTGCTGCGCCAGGGAATGAGCGCCAGCGAAAGGGAGATAATCGAGCACTGCCGCGAGCGCCTGGCAAGCTACAAGAAGCCGCGCTCGGTCGAGTTCGTCGGCGCTCTGCCGCGTAATCCGGCCGGCAAGATACTGAAAACCCAACTTCGCGAGCCATACTGGCGGGGGTACGTAAAGCGTGTCTAGCACGGGTAACGGATCCGGTTCCGAGTTGAAAGAACATCTTGTCAGCCTCTTCAGCCTCGAAGGCAAGGTCGCCTTCGTCACCGGCGCAAGCCGCGGCCTTGGCAGGGCGATCAGCCTTGCACTGGCCCGCGCCGGAGCGGACCTGATGCTGGTGAGCCGCGACGAGGCGATGCTAGGCGAGACTCGCGACCAGGTTGAGGCATGCGGACGGCGCGCGGTGACATGGCTTGCCGACGTCGGCAACGCCGAAGCGGTGGACGCCGCGGTAAACTGTGCCATCGGTGAATACGGCCGCATCGACATTCTGGTCAACAACGCGGGGATCTGCACCCTGGCGCCGCTCATCGATGTCACGGATGCCGACTGGGAGGCCACCATCAGAACCAACCTGCAAGGAGCCTTTCTATGCGCGCGGCGCGTAGGCCGGGAAATGATCGCACGCCGCAGCGGTTGCATCATCAACGTCACCTCCGTACTCGGCCAGATCGCCGCTCCGCTCGTCGCGGTCTATGGAGTGACCAAGAGCGGACTAATCCAGTTTACCCGTTCGCTGGCGTACGAATGGGCGCGTTACGGCATCCGGGTGAACGCGATTGCGCCCGGAGCCTTCGAAACCGACATGCAGAAGGAGCAGCTTGCGGTCCCCGAGCGACGCGAGCGCCTCGTCAAGGGGACCCCGATGCGCCGCATCGGCCAGCCCGACGAGATCGCGGGGCTCGTTATCTTTTTGGCCTCCAAAGCCTCCGACTATGTCACCGGCCAGACGATCGCAATTGACGGCGGCTTCGGCTTCAGCAAGTTCTGACCCGCGCGTCGGGCCTCGACGGTCATCCGGCTTTAGCTCTTGTCTCGCGCATGACTGCGCACGGGATTCCCGGCACGGCAGCAAGCGTGATCCGGGACGGGAGATCGCCAGTTCGCGCGATCTTATGCATGTGTACGATTGCGGCGCTCAGGAACCGCTTCACCCGGCTGACTGTAAACGGTTAGAAGGAGATTCGATCCTTCGCTATTGTATCCAAACCGATAGCGGCTGACCGGTCGAACTGTGCCGCGTAGTACGCAAGGGCGTGACATGGGCATGTCAGAAAGAATCGCTTAAGCCGCCGGCGCGAGACGCCGCGGCGCCGTGGGCCGGCAGCGAGAACCAAGGGTACATGGAACATTATCGAGAGACGCGATGGAATTCGAATTAAGCGAAGAGCATCGGATGCTCAAAGACTTGGTCGCGCGTTTTGTTCGCGACGAATTGATGCCGCTTGAAAAATCCGTGCTGGAGAGAGAGGCGTCGGGCCAGGGCGCAATCATCACCGAGGAGGAGAAAAAGGTCCTCGACGATAAATCCCGCGAATTGGGCCTGTGGGGCCTCGACGCTCCGGCAGACGTCGGCGGCTCGGATCTGCCCGTTCTTGCGATGATCGGCGTCGAAGAGGAAATCAGCAGGACGGTAACGCCGTACGTATTGCCGCCCGATTCACCCAACCTGCGGATGCTTATGGCCACGGTCAACGAGGAACAGCGGCAGCGTTATCTTGCGCCCTATGCCAATGGCAAGGCGATTTCCGCCATCGGCATTTCGGAACCAGGCGCAGGCGCCGACCCGGCAGCGATGACGACACGCGCCGTGCGCGAGGGCGATGAGTGGGTTATCAATGGCCGCAAGATCTGGGTGAGCCGCGCCGCCGAAGCCGATTTCACCATCCTGATGGCGGTGACGGACCGGGAGCAAGGTGCGACCCGCGGCGGTATCTCCGCGTTCCTCATTGATAAGGGCACACCGGGATTCAACGTGGTCCGCCGCATCCCGATGATCGGTGGCGCATTCACCTACGAAATCGCGCTCGAAGACTGCCGCGTGCCCGCCTCCGCGCTTCTGGGCAAGCAGGGTCAGGGGTTCGCGCCGATGCAGATCCGGCTTTCGACGCGACGGGTGCAGATGGCATCATGGTGCATCGGCTTGTCTCAGCGGGCCCTCGACATGATCTGCGACTACGCTCCACAGCGTCGCACCTTTGGAACGCCACTCTCCGAGCGCCAGGCCATCCAGTGGTGGGTCGCCGACGCGGCGACCAGGATTCATGCGTGCCGCCTGATGACGTATGACGCCGCCTGGAAGATCGACCAGAAGCGCGACGTACGAAGCGAGATCTCGATGATCAAGGTTTTTGGAACCGAGATGGCATGGGAAATCATCGATCATGCAATGCAGACATTCGGTGCGATGGGGATGACCAAGGAACTGCCTCTACAGTTGATGGCAAGCCAGGTGCGTAACATGCGCATCTACGACGGCCCGTCGGAAGTTCATCGTTGGGTCGTCGCCCGGAGTCTTCTTCGCCGGTGATGCCGTTAGGAAAACCCGGGCCTGGGCTTCACGACGCCGTGATTGATCATCGGCCGAGGTAATCATGCCTATACTCACGCGAAATGGTGTTGGTATCTACTATGAGGTTCACGGCAAAGGTCCCGCGATCCTCCTCACGCATGGCTATTCCGCAACGTCGGATATGTGGCGCCCGCAGATAGAGGCGTTGTCGGAGGACCATACGCTCGTGCTCTGGGACATGCGCGGGCACGGGAAAAGCGACTATCCGGAGGACCCTGCACTCTATACCGAAGCCGCGACGGTCGGGGACATGGCCGCTATTCTCGACAAGATCGGAGCGGATCGAGCGATAGTCGGCGGACTTTCGCTCGGCGGTTACATGTCGCTCGCGTTCAATGCTGCGTTTGCGCAGCGAGTGCGCGCGCTCCTTGTCATCGACACGGGTCCGGGCTTCAAAAACGACGCCGCGCGGGAGCAGTGGAACGCTACCGCCCGGGCTACCGCCGACCAGCTTCGCAAGAAAGGCCTGGCCTACCTACAGGAGCAGAGTCCCGAACGCGCCACCAGCACTCATCGTTCGGCGGACGGTCTGGTCAGGGCCGCCCTCGGGATGCTTACCCAGCACGATGCGCGTGTCATTAATTCTCTGCCGCACATCGAAGTTCCCGCGTTGGTTGTCGTAGGTTCGAACGACGAGCCCTTTCTTAACGCATCTGACTACATGGCGAAGAAGATTCCCAATGCGCACAAGGTTGTGATTCCCGACGCCGGCCATGCTTCCAACATTGACCAGCCGGAAGTGTTCAATCGTGCGGTGCTCGACTTTATCAATACGATTGCCTAGCGCGACGGTCAGCCGCGCGCCCGGATCAAACCGCATACAGTGGTGATGGATCGGTAAAAATGACGCAGAAACCAGAAGAGAGAGCACCAGGCTGCCTATAGATTCACGCCTCCCGCGCACGTACGGTCCGCGGTCGCTGATTCGCACCACTACGGAGCATCCGTCGCGGAGATTGACAACGCGGACGCGCGTGCCCAGCGAAATTCCCAGATAAGGTTTGGCGCGCGTGTTTCGACGCTCAGGCATGCACAATCAGCAGCGGCGCAATGAGCCATGGCCGCTCAGCTGCCTGTCGCGATCTTCTCCTGGTAGACCAGAATTTCCACCCGCCGGTTGCTTTGCCGCCCGCGCGGTGTCCGGTTATTGGCAATCGGCTTGGTCGCTCCGTAGGAGACCACATGAATTTGCGTCGGGTCGACGCCTTCCCTGGTGACCAGGTATCCGGCGACGCTCTCGGCTCGCCGCAATCCGAGTTGGTAGTTGTACTGCCCGGAACCGATGCTGTCGGTATAGCCGGCAACAACGAAGACGCGACTCGACGCCGACGCGGGCTTGGTCGATCCCGGGAGGTCCTGGAGAAACCCATTGATCGTACGTTTGGCGTTTTCGGTCAAAGCAGCGGATCCGAAGGCGAAAGTCGGCCCGTGATCCATACCCAGGACCAGCCGCCGCTCGAGGCGGAGATTCTGCAATCCGGCGAGGGCTCGGTCAGCTTTGACGTCGGTCTGGTTCAGCTTGGCGTTGGTCTCGTTCAGCTGGCCCTTGACGGGGTTTAGCTGATTATCGACCCAGCTCCGGGTGGCGAGGCAGCCACTAACCGTGAAAAGCAAAATCGTCCCCGCAAAAATCGAAGCCACCACGCGGACAGCGTCCCATGGACGATCACTCTTCGCACTGCTTGCGCTGCGCATCAGGGCGTTTTTCGTTGCGTCTTCACCGTTGCTTGTCAGCATCGCTTAACCTCGAATGGCGTTCGGCGGGCCAGTCTAAGCGAATTCCGTGCCGCAACCGCGAGAAGGAAAACCCTACGCAAGATAAGCTCGCTTTTTGGAAGGGTCGCTTTTCTTACAAGGAGGACCCGGAAGATTTTACACGCAGGGCGAGAAAATTTTACCGCGAATATCCTTTCTTCCGCCTCATCCAGGACTTCAACTGGCCTGCCCAGTGTTTTTAGCCGGGGCTTTTGACGCGAAGCGCGCGGCGATTCTCAACGTGCGAGGTATTAGAGAAGCCGCCGCAAGCGCAGTGCTTTGCGAATTTCGGCGCACAGTTTGGGCAAGTCCTTCGCGTCAATGATGAAGGGCATGCGCTGAAAGCGCCCGCGATGGTCGTAGACACAGAAGCGAATCTCCTCGGACCCTTGGCCGGACCATCCTCAAATTTGAGCAGTTGAATGGCGGGCAGAGGATAACACGGGTCGTCGAAGGCTGCGGCGCAAAGCCGCGTCATCCGCCTGCCGCGCCATTCACCGGCTTCAGACTCGCGAAGGCGGCTGCGATGCGCGGCGGCGCCAGGGGGCGCGCGTACATCCGGCCGACGTACGTGCGCAGGCGCGGGAAATCTTCGAGCAGGCGCGCCTCGCCGGCCCAGTGAAGCGTGGTCGACGCCCCAGCAGTGGACCGTCACCCCGCCCAAACATGCCCACCACTGTCGGGCGCGCCGGAAGACTGCGCGATTTTACTCAGCGCCGCGTCGGCCACGATGATGTTCGATTCGGAGTTACCCGGCGAATTCCTTCACATCCCCAGCGCCGGCACTGCACAGTCGGCGCCTGATTTCGTCTTGACAGCTCTCCGGCGCGTTCACAACCCCAATCAGAATCTTGCCTTCGCCAACGCCCGGGTCGAAAACGTGCCGTCGCCAGTCCGGAATGCGCGCGGTTATAAGCAAGGTCGCTACAGTAGTCAGTATGGCGCCCAGCATCGTGAGTTCATAGGTGATAATGCCATCGGGCCACTTGGTGACAATCTGCATCCCCCCGGTAATCAATGGATACGCCTTCTGGGTAAACGAAATGAACCAGAAGCCCAGCAGCCCGCCGACCAGGCCGCCTGCGGCGGCGATCCAGGGCATAATCGTTTTCTTATCGCGCTGGCCGAAGGGATGGTCCTCATAGGGCTCGCCCGATAGAACCACGATCTGCTTCTCCTTGAAGCCGAGGGCACGTTCGGCGTCTTGCAGCACTTCAACCGCTCGCTGCGCGGAATCCGGGTCGGGGTACAAACCATAGATTGCCCGCATTTCAATCTCCTTGCGCAGTTTCTAGCGTCCGCTCGCGGGTACACTCTCCGCGATTCCCGGCACAGTCGCCGGAGCTTCGGCGGGTTTCTCGTGCTGACCAAGCTTAAGTTCCCAGATCGAGATGATAGGCACCACCTTGATAAACAGCAGATACAGCAGCGGCATAGCGGCGAAGCTGCCAACGGTAATCGCAATCTCCACCCAACTGGGCCTGTAGCCCCCGTGCGCGTATGGTAGCCGCCCGTGCGAGAGCGACGGGACGACGATCAGAAAGCGCTCGAGCCACATACCAACAATCACCGGAATCGAGGCAACCACCGTCCAGCCAATCTTCGAGCGAAGCCTTTTCACGGAAAGAATCGGCGCTGGAATAATCACGTTGCAGATGACCATCGTCCAGAACAGCCATGAAAACTGCCCGCTTCGGGTCACCCAAAACACCGTCATCTCGCTCGGTTCATTGCCGTACCAGATAGTCAGGCTCTCGGCGAAGACGAAGTAGAACCATATCAGACTCATCGCCAACAGCAGCTTGCCAAGATGATCAAAGTGAATCGGCTCAAGGTACTCTTCCAGATGCAACAATTTGCGCAGAACCGCCATCGCGATGATTAAAGCCGCGATGCCGCTGAAAATTGCGCCCGCAACAAAGTACGGACCGAAGATCGTTGAGTGCCATCCCGGCACCGGCGCCATCGCGAAATCCCACGAGACGATTGTGTGGACGGACACCGCTACCGGGATTATCGCCACCGCCATAATCCGCATCGCCATCTCGAGGCGATGCCACTGCTTTGGCGTGCCTCGCCACCCCAGCGAGACAATGGAGTAAATCCTGCGCCGCCAGCCCGTTGACCTGTCGCGCACTAACGCGAAATCCGGAAAACTCGGCAGAAGCAAAAAGCTGAAACTGCCGATCAGATATGTGTTGATCGCGAAGAAGTCCCATAGCAATGGCGAGCGGAACTGCGGCCAGATCCCACGCTCGCTCGGATAGGGAATCAGCCAGAAGAATAGCCACGGACGGCCCAGATGAATCACCGGAAACGTCGCCGCGATCAGCAGCGAAAAGACCGTGATCGCCTCCGCACAACGGGTCACCGGTCGGCGCCACTTCGCATTGGAGACGCGAAGGATCGCGGAGATCAACGTGCCGGCGTGGCTTATCCCGATCCAGAAGACGAAATCGGTGATGTACACTCCCCAGAAGACCGGGCGATCCAGACCCGACACGCCGATGCCGTTGTCGAGTTGGTAGCCCCAGGCGCACAATCCCATTATTACAAGACTTCCGAGGGCTGCCACTGCTACGTAGTATCGCCACGACGTGCTATTGAGCGGCAGTAGCAGGTCCTGATTAATCTGTTCAGGTGTTTTGTTCATCATACCAGGTGCCGCGCCTAAGATATGTCACGCTTGGTTTAGTCCCGAGATCTTCGAGGAGTTTGCTGCCGCGGTTGGAACCGGCCAGTCGCGATACCTTGCTCTCGGGATCGTCCAGGTCGCCGAACACGAGGGCTTCAGTGGGGCAGGACTGGACGCAGGCGGGATTGAACTCGCCATCCGCCAGTTGTCGCTTTGCCGCCTCGGCGTTCATCTCCGCCGCCTTGATGCGCTGGATGCAGAACGTGCACTTTTCCATGATGCCCACCGAGCGCACGGACACATCCGGATTGAGCTGAAGATTGAGGGGCTTGTCCCACGACGGGTTTTCGAAGTTGAAGAAGCGGTCGTCGTACGGACAGGCGTTGGCGCAGTAACGAGTGCCGATGCATCGATTGTAGACCTGCGCATTGAGCCCTTCCGCATTGTGATAAGAGGCATACGTGGGACAGACGACCTCGCACGGCGCGTCGCCGCACTGCTGGCAAAATACCGGCTGGTATTTGACCTTGACGTCGGGGAATTTTCCTTCGTAATAGCGCTCGACGCGAATCCAGTGCATCGCGCGGCCGCGTACCGCCTGCCCTTCGCCCACGATAGCGATGTTGTTTTCCGCATGGCATGCGAGAACGCAGGCTTCGCAACCCGTGCAGCGATCCTCGTCAACCACCATCCCCCACCTGCGCTTCTTCAGCCGGTACGTCTTCTGAGTCTGTTCCTTAACTGTTGCCATTTTGATTCATCACTCGCCCGGGTTTGGCCTGTATGCGATCAGCGATACCGATACTTCCGCGGCGACTCGCGCAGCGCACCGCCAAACAGGATTAGCTTGCCGTTGGAGCTCAGACGCCTGACGTTGACTCGCGTCGCCGCCCAAGCCAATGCGCCGGTTTCAGGCTCGACGCTCCCAGCGAGAATCTTGATGGGGTTCGCCCCGCGTCCGCTTGCGTAACGGCCATAGTTTTCATGTCCCTGCCCCACGGGCATAGCCACAACGTCCGGGGCGACCCCCGGCGCGAATAGCGCCGGGGCCTGAAGCGCACCGTGTTGCGACCTGACTTCAATCAGGTCGCCCTGCTTGATACCCAGTCGCTCGGCCGTGCTCGGATTGATCTCCACCCACGTGCTCCACATCGCCGTTGAAATCACGTCCGGCATTTCCTGCATCCAGGGCAGATTCGCATGCGAGCCATCGCCGAACTGCTGTGAGGCGTAGGGCAACAGATTGAAAGGATACTCTCGCGCGTCGCCGTCAAACTCCGGCGCCGCAATCTTTACTGGTGCAGAGCGTTGCGAGGCCAGGGCTTTCGAGGGAGGATCGCTCTCGGCGCTCCACCATCCGCCTTTCTGTTGTACCGCCTGCCAAAAGTCCTCCCGCTTCACCGCCTTCACCGAACCGGGACGATCGCGCAAAGGCTCGAACGCTGACTGCAGCATCTGTTCGTAAGTTTTCCACGGCAAGGCACTATCCAGCGGATCCAGTTTCGGGTCTAATTTGTGGACTACGTCCAGCAAGACGTCGGGCATCGCCCTTGTATGGTGCAGCGGAAGCATCGCGGGTGCGGTAACGCTCGCCACGGCGTTCGTGGTGCCTGTTTCCGGCACATGGTCCACCCAGGATTCCAGATGGGAATGATCCGGCAGAATGAGATCGGCCAGGATACTTGTCTCGTCGATGAAGCTGCCAAAGCTGGCTATAAAGGGAATCTTTTCAAGTGTCTCCCGCACGTGCCAAGTCGCAGGACTCGCAAACACCGGGTTTGCGTCATAGACGAGCAATGCCTCAATTGGCTTTGGATTGTTCAGTATCGTTTGGCGAAGCGCTTGCGCGGAGGAGGTTTGCTCGACGCTTGGAATATTGGCGAGCGGCGCTTGCGGGGTGAAAAATATACCGCCCGGTTTCTCCACCGCGTCCAGCAGCGAATTCAGAGCATTGACGGCCAGTGCGTTGGCAAGGCCATTGGTCTGCGCCAGCGGCACGCCTGCGATAATCGCGACGGCCGGACGATGTCCTGCGATTTCCCGCGCCAACCGCCGGATTCTCGCTGCCTCAACACCGGTCTCTTTCTCGACCTTTTCGGGAGCGTAAGCGCCGAGCCCTTGTGCGCAACCTTCGATTTGCGCTCCTGCTTCACCGACCGCCTCCGCCGGCCGCAGCCCCTCGCTCAACATCACCTGGGCCATGCTGAGCGCCAGGAAACCTTCGGTGCCCGGCTTCGCGTAAACCCATTCGTCGGCATTCGCTCCGGTGGCCGACATCCGCGATTCCACCTGCACAAACTTTGCACGCAGTCCGGGACGTCCCTGCCGCATCGCCCCATATCCCAGATTCTGCGCGACGACCGAGTTCCAAGTGGACAAGAAGTCGGCTCCGAACGAGATCACATAATTCGCCCGACAGAGGTCGAACGTCGGCAACTGATAACGACCGAAGCTTAGATAGTTCGCTCGGCGCAGGATGGCCTCGTCAAAGAACTCGAAACCCACCGCGGGCGGCGCGCCATAGGCGGCGAGGAAACGCTGAACGAGGACGCCGCGCTGGTCCCGCAATGGG
>JAJYMR010000296.1 GCA_021786815.1 Deltaproteobacteria bacterium | reverse complement strand
ATCCTGTGGGCCGACGAGCCGGATGAGACGGTCGCGGCCAAAGGGCGGGCATAACAAATCCACCAAGCGCGGAGAATTTGAATTGAGGGGCGAACAAGACCGCGGAACCGATCGGCGCAGCATGCTCGAGAAGGCGATCGCAAAGATCCTGCATCGCCATTGCAACTTCGGATGGGCCAATTATTACATCCCGAGCGAGAAGTTTCCGGGCCTGATCGAGGAGTTGGTCGATACGTTGAGCCCGGGAGGACAAGTCGGACACGAGGAACTCGTACAGTTCATGCTTGGCACACAGCGTCTTTCTTCGGTCCAGGAGCGCGCCGCTAAGCTCGAGGAAGAGTTCTGCGTCTACCGGCGCAACCGCGACTGAATCGCTTCGGGCCAGGGCGGAAACGGGGCTCGCGACGGGGGGGATCGCAGGCGTCGTCACGCGCGCCATCTCGAATAAGAGGCGTGATCCGGAAAGCTGCGCGCCGTTCCTCGCAGATACTGCTCAGTGCATGTTGAAACCGCCGCAGACCGAGACCGATTGCCCGGTCGTGGCGCCGCTTTTTTCGCTCGCGAAATATACCGCCAGTTCCGCGACTTCCTCCGGCTCGACCATCCGCTTGATCGCTCCGCCCGCAACCGCCCGGGCGTTGTATTCATCGACCGAGAGCCCGTAACGCTCTGCGATTTTGCCCACTCCCGTGTCGCTGATCGTCCATCCCGCGCGAGTCGGCCCGGGGCATATCACGTTGCAGGTGATCCCGTACTCGCCGCACTCGAGCGCGAGCGTGCGGCTCAGCCCGATCACGCCGTGCTTGGCCGCGGCGTAGGCTCCGAGGCGAGGCACGCCCTGAAGTCCCGCGACCGAGGCGATATTTACGATTCGCCCGTAGCCTCGCTCGACCATGTGGGGCAGTATCGCCTTGGTGAAGTACCACGTGCCGTGCAGGTTGAGCGCGATATTGTCGAACCAGCACTTGTCGTCCATCTCGAGGAGGGTGCGATAGTCCGCGACATCGCCGCCGCCGGCGTTGTTGACCAGGATATCGATATGGCCGAAATGCCTGAGCGCGGCCTCGACCGTGGCCACGCATTCGTCTTTCACGGTCACGTCGGCGCGGCGCACGAAGCATCGACGGCCTAGGCGCTCCACTTCCGTCGCGACGTTTCGAAGATCGCTGTCGGTGCGCGAGCAGAGCGCGACGTCAGCGCCCTCGGCCGCGAACGCAAGGGCTATCGCCCGTCCAATTCCTTTTCCGCCGCCCGTGATCAGCGCAACCCTGTCCTTTAACCGCATCCTTACCTCCAAGCCAATTTTCAACTGGAATTATCGGCGGCCTGATACTACAAAAGTTTTCGAGGTTCGGGACAGCCGGCGCAGCCGTGTACGCGCCGCGCTTTCGCCCGCTGGACACCGAAGCAACGGAGGTTCTCCGCGTGGACACGCTCCAGGCAATAATGACCCGCAAAGTGCAGCGCGCGTTCCTGGACAAATCCGTGGAACCGGAAAAGCTCGCGCAGATCGTCGATGCCGCCCGTCATGCGATGAGCGCGCGCAACCTGCAGCCCTGGCAGTTCATCGTGGTGCGCGACCGCGCGACGCTGAAGTCGCTCGGCGAGCTTTGCTCGACCGGCCGCTTCGTTGCCGACGCGCCTTCGGCGGTCGTCGTACCAAAGGATCTCTCGAACACGCGATGGGCCGATGTCGATTGCGGACAGGCTGTTCAGAATATGGCGACCGCCGCGTGGGCGCTTGGCCTTGGCACCTGCTGGGTCGGCAACTTCGACCAGGAGCGTATCGCGAAGCTGCTCGGCGTGCCGCAGGGATGGGCCATCTTTACCGTGCTGCCCTTCGGCTACGTTGACCCGAAGACGCCCGCGCAGGTGCGTCCGCTCAAAAAACGCTCCGAGGTCGTGCATCACGAGCGCTACGGCAACCCTAAACCGTAGCACCCGCGCCCGTGGCGCCTATCGGCTGCTTTTCTGCTAGGATCGCCGTCGCCGGATTCCGCACTTTCCAGGCGGTCCGTTCAACAGGTTTGTTTTTCGCATCGCGAGGTTTGAACGATGGCGATTAAGCATCATAAGCCGGCTCACGCTCATAAGAAGCTCAAGGAAACTCCGGGTGCGATTTATCTCGACGTTCGCACCGAGGCCGAATTCGCGCAGGGCCATCCCGAGGGCGCGCTCAATGTTCCGGTCGTCTTTATCAAGGGACCGGGCCAGATGGAGCTGAACCCCGATTTTCTGGCCGTGGTCGAGAAGATCCTTCCCAAGGACGTTACGCTCGTCGTCGGATGCCTCGCCGGCGGGCGCTCAGCGCGTGCGTGCGAAATCCTCGAAGAGGCCGGTTACGTCGAACTGATCAACGTGCTCGGCGGTTTCGGCGGCCAGCGCGATCAGAGCGGCACGGTCGTGGTCGTCGGATGGCGCGACGAGGGGCTGCCGATCTCATCCGAGCCGGGCGAGCGCTCTTATCAGGCGCTCAGAGCCAAGGCCGGCTTCTAGGCGCGTGCGGGAGCCTCCACTCGATGGCTATACGGCTGAACCGCATCTACACCCGCACGGGAGACAAAGGCACGACCGGGCTGGTCGGCGGAAAGCGCGTGCCGAAGGCCAGCGCGAGGATAGAGGCGTACGGCACCGTTGACGAGTTGAACTCGATCCTCGGCATCGTGCGCACCTACCTGCCTGAATACCGCGAGCGCTTTGGCGCCGATTACGAGTGGTATTTCGAGATGCTGCGCCGCGTGCAGAACGAGCTTTTCGACGTCGGCTCCGAACTCGCCACGCCGCCCGAAGTCGAGTACGAGGGGATGCATCGGATGGGCCCCGGCGAAGTTGCGAAGCTCGAGGAAGAGATGGACCGGATGGAGCAGGAACTCGAGCCGCTCAAGACTTTCGTTCTTCCCGGCGGCGGCGTGCTCAACGCGTATCTCCATCAGGCGCGCACGGTATCGCGACGGGCGGAGCGCGTGTGCTGGGCGCTCAACGAAAGCGAGCCGGTTAACGAGCATCTGCTCGCCTACCTGAACCGCCTTGCGGACCATCTGTTCGTGCAGTCGCGATGGGTCTCGAAGCGGCTCGGCGACGCCGAGTTTCTATGGGATCGCGGACTCAGGATCGACGAGCGCCGCACCGCGAAAAGGAAGACCCGCCCCGGCTCGTGAACGCCCACGGGCGCAAGGACATTTCCCATGTCGAATGAGAATCGCATCCATCTCCGCCAGGCGCAGATCGGCCCGATGGCGAATTTCGTTTACGTTATCGGCGACCCGGTAACGCGCAAGGCCGCCGTCGTCGATCCGGCATGGAACGTTGACGGGATAATCGAACTGGTCCGCTCCGACGGCTACGAAATCGACAAGATCCTCGTCACCCATTACCACCCCGACCATCTGGGCGGCAGGATGATGGGCCAGTCGATCGAGGGTGCGGCCGAGATGCTCTCGAAGGTGGACGCGAAAATCCATCTGAACAAGCACGAGGCCGAAGGCGCGCGAAAGGTAGCCGGCCTTTCCGAGTCGGACATCGTGCGGATGGACGCCGGCGACGTCATCAAGGTGGGCGAACTCGAAATCAAGTTCCTGCACACTCCAGGCCATACGCCGGGCTCGCAATGCTTCCTGGTCGAGGGAAATCTCGTCTCGGGCGACACGCTTTTCGTCGATTCGTGCGGGCGCGTCGATCTGCCCGGCTCCGACCCGGAGGCGATGTACCACAGCCTGAATCGCACGCTCCGCAACCTGCCTGACGAGACCGTCGTCTATCCCGGCCATGCCTATTCGTCCGAGCCGAGCACGACTATCGGACGCCAGAAGCGCACCAACATGTACATGCGCTTTCAGGATATCGACGACTTCCTGATGGCGATGGGCTACAGCCGATAGCACGCGGCGAGCGCGGTTTACCGAAGACGGCTGCGCCGAAAATTACGCTCGCGCGGGCGCTCGAATCGCCTGCGCCGCCGACGCGCGCGGAGTCAGGACCCCGAGCACAATCGCGACAATGAACAGTGCGGGGATATCGCCCACGAAGTGCCCATGATGCTCGGGGCGGATGAGCGCCTGAGCCGTCATGATTCCGGCATGCACGGTACTCGACCAGACCGTGAACCAGATGAGGCTTAGATTCTCGAGCGGGTCGCGGGCCGCGATGATGAGGAAGACGCCGAGCGTCGCGTAGATTCCCACGATCATCATCGGGTAGTCCGAATGCCCCGTGTGCCACGCCCATCCAGAGGGCCAAATGCTCATGAGCGGGTACACTCCGGCGATGAAGATTACGCCGATCACTATCAGGGCGATCCGAAGATAACTCAGCCGTGCCGATTCCGTCATGGTCTTTCCCTCCCACGGAGATTGCGACTCAGGGCTGCGGTTACCCGGTTTACTCCGCTCCGCAGGCGGCGGTTTCAAGCCGTCGCGAGGAAGTCGAACGCTATCACGCGGACGTCCTTATCGTGAAGGCTCCCCGCGCAGCACGTGAGCGCCTCAGCGCGATTGGCCAGCGGCTGGCATTGCACCCGACCCCGCGCCTTTTGCTGAGTTGCCTGCACCTGCGTAAACTCCATCGTGGGGCACGCCGAACGGCGAAAGGACCGCGCGGACCCTCATGACCATGGCGGCAGACCTGACCAGGATCAAAGCCGAGATCCAAAAGCTCCGCGACGAAATCAATCATCACAACTATCTCTACTACGTCCTCGATCAGCCCGAGATCTCCGACGCGGAGTACGACAAGCTGCTGCGCCGTCTGGAGGCGCTCGAACGCGAGCATCCCGAGCTGATTACGCCCGACTCGCCCACCCAGCGCGTCGGCGCGGCGCCGAGCGAAAAGTTTGCCGTCGTGCGCCATCGCACGATGATGATGTCGCTCGCCAACGCGATGAACGCGGAGGAGATGGTCGAGTTCGACCGCCGCGTCAAGCGCTTCCTCAAGACCGAGGGCGAAATCGAGTACGTGGCCGAGATCAAGCTCGACGGGCTGAGCGTCGAGCTGGTTTACGAGGACGGAAGGCTCGCGGTCGCCTCAACGCGCGGCGACGGAATCAACGGCGAGGACGTTACCGCGAATATCCGCACGATTAGGAGCGTCCCGCTTCGCCTGCTGAAGCCCAAACGCCTTCCGATTCCGAAACTGCTCGAAGTGCGCGGCGAAGCGATCCTGCCCAAGCAGGCGTTCGCCAAACTCAACGAGGAGCGCGAGCGAAAGGGCGAGCCGCTTTTCGCAAATCCGCGCAACGCCGCCGCGGGCTCGCTGCGTCAGCTCGACCCGCGGGTCACCGCCACGCGTCCGCTCGACATTTTCCTTTACGCGCCCGGCGTGCTCGAAGGCGTCGAGTTCGACTCCCAGTGGGAGTTTCTGCAGGCGATCAAGGAATACGGCCTGCGCGTCAATCCCGAATCGCGCGTCTGCCGCAGCGTGGAGCAGGTTCTCGGCTACTGGAACGAGATGACCGAGCGGCGCCATGACCTCGACTACGACGCCGACGGTGTGGTCGCGAAGGTCAATTCCTACGCGGTACAGGCGCAGCTCGGCGAGGTTTCGCGCTCACCACGATGGGCGATCGCGTACAAGTTCAAGGCGCAGCAGGAAGAGACGCGGATCGAAAAGATCGAGGTGCAGGTCGGCCGTATCGGCTCGTTGACGCCGGTTGCGAAACTCAAGCCGGTTCAACTCGCCGGCGTTACGATTTCCAGCGCGTCGCTGCACAACCTCGACGAAATCCGCCGCAAGGATATCCGCGAGGGCGACGCCGTGATGCTCGAACGCGCCGGCGACGTGATCCCCTACGTGGTCGAGGTGACGAAGAAGGGTCATCCCCGCGCGCCCGAGTTCCAGATGCCGAAGCGATGCCCCGAATGCGGTGGCACGATCGTTCACGAGGAGGGCGAGGTCGGCTACTTCTGCGTCAACGCGAACTGTCCGGCCCGGATGCGCGAATCGGTCCGTCATTTCGCCTCGAAGAACTGCATGAATATCGACGGCCTGGGCGACAAGCTCGTCGCGCAACTCGTCGATAGCGGGCTCGTCAGGGAACTCGATGACCTTTACAAGCTCAAACGCGAGCAGCTCGCGGCGCTGGAGCGGATGGGCGAGAAGAGCGCGCAGAATATCGTCGATAATATAGACAGCTCGCGCAAAACCACGCTCGACCGCGCGATAAACGCGCTCGGTATCCGCCACGTCGGCGAACATACCGCACGCCAGCTCGCCACCCGCTTCGGCTCGCTCGAGGAGCTCGCCCACGCCAGCGAGGACGAGCTCCGCGCGATACGCGATATCGGGCCCGAGGTCGCCCGCAGCATCCGCGAATACTTCGACGAGCCGCGCAACATGAAAGCGGTCGAGCGTCTTGCGCGCGAGCTTCAGATTGAACGCCCGCATGTGCGCGCCGCGCGCGGCCCGCTCAGCGACAAGAGCGTGGTCGTGACCGGGACGCTCGAATCGATGACGCGCGAGGATGCGGAGCGCAAAATAATCGAGTCGGGTGGCAGAGTGAGCTCGTCGGTGAGCCGCAAGACCGACTTCGTCGTGGTCGGAGCCGAGCCCGGCTCCAAGCTTCGCAAGGCGAAGGAGCTTGGCGTGAAGACGCTCGACGAAAAGGATTTCCTCGAGATGCTTTCGGGAGGCGGGCGATGAGCGCGCGTGGCGCCGAACCGCGCGCCCGGCTCCGTATTGTCGTGAAAGGACGCGTCCAGGGCGTTTTCTTCCGTCATGCCACGGTCGATACGGCGCGAACGCTCGGCGTCACCGGATGGGTGCGCAATCTGCCCTCGGGCGATGAAGTCGAGATAATGGCCGAGGGCAGACGGCGCGACCTTGAAAGCCTGCTCGCGTGGGCGCACACCGGGCCGCCCGGAGCGCACGTCGAGGATGTGGACGAGGAGTGGTCCGGGTGTAAGATGGAGTTCAGCGATTTTCGGGTGCGCCATTGAAGGAGGCGGTGAGGCGTGGGCGAACGCGTGGACTTGCGACCGGGCGCATCCTGTGATGAGCTGATGGGTCTGCGCGCGTTCCTTAAGCAAATCGGCCTTTCAAGAATTTCGGGCATTAGCTATACTTTTTGGTTGGTAATGCAACCGTTGTCGCCCGTTTATATGGAAACGGCGACTTCGCTTGGCTTCTATAGGTAAGGAGAAAACACTGAGATGGCTGTACCACCTGAGGCAGCTTCGCAGGCTGCCCATTCTCAGGGCTCCGGTTCGGCGGGTGACGCCCACAAACCGCTTACGCAGCGTGAAGGGGTCGTAATTCGTTTCGCCGGAGACTCGGGCGATGGGATGCAGTTGGTGGGGACGCAGTTCACTTCCGAGTCGGCTCTTGCCGGCAACGACATTGCGACGGTGCCCGATTTCCCCGCCGAAATACGAGCCCCTGCCGGAACCTTGGCGGGGGTTTCGAGCTTTCAGGTCAATATTTCCTCGAGCGAGATCTTCACCGCCGGCGACGAGCCCAACGTGCTGGTCGCGATGAACCCGGCGGCGCTCAAGGCCAATATCGGCGACCTGAGCCCCAATGCGGTCATAATCGCGGACCGCGAGTCCTTCACCGACGCCAATCTGAAGCGCGCCGGATACGACTCGAACCCGCTTACCGACCATTCGCTGGACAAGTTCCAGGTTTTCGAAGTCGATGTCACCAAGCTGACCACGCTTGCGCTGCACGGACTCGGGCTGACCAACCGGCAGGTGGTGCGATGCCGCAACATGTTCGTGCTCGGGCTCATCTCGTGGCTTTATCAGAGGCCTATCGAGGCGACGGTGTCGTGGCTCGAAAGCCGGTTCAAGAAAACGCCCGAGGTGCTTGAGGCCAACGTCCGCGCGCTCAAGGCGGGCTACAACTACGGCGAGACGACGGAACTGTTCGCCTCGGGTTACAAGGTGCCGCCCGCCAAGATCGCGCCGGGCGTCTATCGCAATATCACGGGCAACAGCGCAACCGCGCTAGGGTTCACGGTCGCCGCGCAAAAGGCCGGCCGTCCGCTGTTCCTCGGCTCGTACCCGATTACGCCGGCGAGCGATATCCTGCACGAGCTTTCCGGCTACAAGAACTACAACGTTTACACGTTCCAGGCCGAGGACGAGATTGCGGGCGTGTGCTCGGCTATCGGCGCTGCCTTCGGCGGCGCGATCGCGATTACGACCACTTCCGGCCCGGGTGTGAACCTGAAGGCCGAGGCGATCGGACTCGCAATCAAGGTCGAGCTGCCGCTCGTGATCACCGACGTGCAGCGCGCCGGGCCGTCCACCGGGATGCCGACCAAGCCGGAGCAGGCCGATCTGCTGATGGCGCTGTTCGGACGCCATGGCGAGGCGCCGCTTCCGGTTATCGCCGCGGCGACTCCGGCCGACTGCTTCGAGTGCGCGTACGAGGCGGTGCGGCTCGCGGTCAAGTACATGACGCCGGTGATCCTGCTTACCGACGGCTCGCTCGCCAACGGTGCCGAGCCGTGGCTGTTGCCGGATCCCGACAAGTTCGAACCGATCAAGGTCGAGTTCCGCACCGACCCCAACGGCTTCATGCCCTACGCGCGCGACGAAGAGACGCTCGCGCGGCCGTGGGCAGTTCCCGGAACCCCCGGCCTGATGCATCGCGTGGGAGGACTCACCGGCGAGCATCTGACCGGCAACGTGAGCTACTCGCCTTCGAATCATGAAATGATGATTCGGCTGCGGGCGCGCAAGATCGCGGGAATCGCGCGCGAGGTAAAACCGCTCGAGATCTTCGGCGACGAGCAGGGCGGCGACCTGGTCGTGCTCGGATGGGGTTCGACCTTCGGCCCGATTCGCGAGGCTGTGAAGCAGCTGCGCGCGAAGGGCCAGAAGGTTTCCCATATCCACCTGCGTTATCTGAACCCGCTGCCCAAGGACCTCGGCGAGAAGCTTCGCCGGTTCAAGAAGGTGATGGTGGCGGAGATGAACCTTGGACAGTTGCTCAAGCTGGTGCGCGCGGACTACCTGATCGACGCTATCGGCTGCAACAAGATCCAGGGCCGCCCGTTCAAGGTGAGCGAACTCGTGAGCCGAATCACCCGGGCGCTGGAGGATTGACGAACATGGCAACTGCGCTTACCCGCAAGGATTTTACCTCGGACCAGGAAGTGCGATGGTGTCCGGGATGCGGCGATTACGCAATCCTGGCCGCAGTGCAGAAGGTGATGCCGGAATTCGGCATCCCGCCGGAAAAATGCGTGTTCATCTCGGGAATCGGATGTTCGAGCCGATTCCCGTACTACATGAACACCTACGGCTTCCACACGATCCACGGCCGCGCGCCGGCGTTTGCCAGCGGGCTCAAGATCGCGCGCCCCGACCTCGACGTCTGGGTGGTGACCGGTGACGGCGACGGCCTTTCGATCGGCGGCAACCATCTGATCCATGTGCTGCGCCGCAACGTGGACCTGAACATCCTGCTCTTCAACAACCGGATTTACGGTTTGACCAAGGGGCAGTACTCGCCGACCTCGGAGCGGGGCAAGGTTACGAAGTCAACGCCGGTCGGCTCGATCGACTTCCCCTTCAATCCGATCACGGTCGCGCTCGGCGCTCACGCGACGTTTGTCGCGCGCTCGGTCGATGTCGAGCAGAAGCATCTGGGCGAGATGCTCAAGCGCGCGCATGCGCATCGCGGCACCTCGTTCCTGGAGATCCTGCAGAACTGCAACATCTTCAACGACGGCGCTTTCAACGATTTGACCGACAAGGCCATCAAGGCCGACCATCAACTGGTTCTCGAGCACGGAAAGCCGCTTGTCTTCGGCAAGAACCGCGACCGCGGAATCCGGTTGAATGGCCTCAGGCCCGAGGTGGTCGCTCTCGGCAACGGCGTTACCGAAAAAGACCTGCTGGTGCATGATGAAACCAATCTGGCGCTCGCCTTCCTGCTCGGCAATTTCGAGCCGCCGATGCCCACGCCGATTGGGGTCTTCTACTGCGAGTCGCGCCCGGCCTATGACGCCGAAGCGGCCAGGCAGATCGAAAATGTCACGGCGAAGATGGGCAAGGGCGATCTGCACAAGCTGTTGCGCGGCGGCGACACCTGGACGGTCAATTAACTCGGTTCAATAACGACCGCATCGACCCGGAAGGACTCGTTCCTTCCGGGTTTTCTTTTTGCGTCATAGCGCGGTGGCCGTTCCATCGCGCGGGGCCCGGTGTTCGCAGGCATCGTAGCGCACGCGCCTTGGAGCGAGGCAGACCAATCCGCCGTCAGGTGTGCGTTATGCTCAGAAACTGGTGCGTTTGAAGAGCCGCTCGGGCACTATCTTGATCACGCCCATGATCGGCCGCCAGAACCACGGCACATAAACGACCTCGCGCTTCTTTTCCCACGCGCGGAAGATGCTTGCGGCGGCTCTCTCGGGCGCGACGGTGAGCAGCGTTCCTTCGCGTCCCCATGTCATTCGCGTGTCCACGGTTCCAAGGAGCACCGTCATCACGTGCACGCCCTTGCGCGAGAGCCTTGCGCGCAGCCCCTGGGTGAACAGATGCAGCGCGCCCTTGGCCGAGCCGTACACGTAGTTGCGCGCGCGTCCGCGTTCGCCGGCCACGGAGCCGAGCACGAGCATGAAACCGCCGCCTTGTTCCTCGAGCAGGCGCGCCGCTAGCGTCAGCATCGAGACCGCGCCCGTGTAATTCTGGTTGACGA
>JAJYMR010000223.1 GCA_021786815.1 Deltaproteobacteria bacterium | reverse complement strand
CGGAACGCCGCTGACTCCCCGCCGGCTCGCTACGAGCGCGTTGTTCTTGAGTTTCAGATCGTATTTGGGCGAACGCGCGGCCTCGGCGATACGCTCTGGCTCAAGGCCAACCTCGGCGCCGAGCTTCTTCAGCGTCTCGCTATCGCCGATATTGGCACCGTCCTCGAAGTACGCGCGGTAGACGCGCTTCTCGAATTCCTCGCCCTTGCCTTCTTCGTGCGCGTACTCGGCCGCCATCAGCGCCGCATGCGAATTCGTAAGCCTGGCGGGCGGACTCATTTTGACGCCCGCGGCCTCGGCCATCGCGGATATCCTCTGCCACGCGGCAACGCGCGCCTGCGGACTCATCATGCGTGCGTAAACCTTCTCGGCCTCGATACCCTCGGCGGGCCATTCGGGATGGATCTCGAAACCCCGCCATTCGAGTTCAAGGTCGAACTCGGGCTTGAGCTTGCGGATGGTTTCGAACCCGATATAGCAGAACGGGCATACGAAATCGGAGAACATCAATATTTTGAGCGGCATCGGTTTTCACCTGCGCGAACTATAGGACGGCTTTGCGAGCGCGGTCAAAAGTTTTCAAAGCCAAGCGAGATCCCTTCACACGACGGCAGCCGCGGCGTTTTGTGCCGCATGGAGGCTATGTTAGTAGCTATTTATGCGAGCGTGCTCCGTTTTTTTTGACCGAGGTAACGAATGATTCTCGAAAAACTCAGACTCGAGGGCAAAGTCGCCATAATCACCGGCTCGGGCAGAGGTTTGGGCCGCGCGATGGCGGTCAGGTTCGCGCAGGCGGGCGCCGACGTGGTCGCGGCGGCCCGCACCCGCAAACAACTCGACGAAACCGCCGAGGCGGTGCGGGCGACCGGCCGCAGATGCCTCGTCGTTCCGACCGACGTCACCCGTTCCGAGCAGGTCAACGCGATGGCCGAGGCGACGGTCAAGGAGTTCGGCCGAATCGACATCCTGGTCAACAACGCGGGCGGCGGCGAGGAATCGCTCGGCAAGCGTATCGAGGAGATAACCGACGCCGAATGGCGCCGCGGCATCGACACCAATCTCTCAAGCCAGTTCTACGCCTGCCGCGCCGTGCTGCCGCAGATGGCCCGTCAGAATCGCGGCAAGATAATCAACGTGGCCTCGGGCTACGGATTGCGCGGCGGCAAGCATAACTACATGTACGCGTGCTCCAAGGGCGGCGTGATCCAATTGACGCGGTCGGTTGCGCTTACGTACGCGCAGAACAACATCCAGACCAACTGCATCGTGCCCGGCATCTTTCCGCACAACGAGGAAATGATGCGGTTCTTCAAGGGCGGCAAGTTCATCCCGATCGGACGCCCGGGCGACGACGCCGAAATCGCGCCACTTGCGATTTTCCTCGCCTCCGAGCTTTCCAACCATATGAACGGCGAGCTTGTGGTGATCGACGGCGGCGGTCTTGCCGGCGGCGTCACTCCGACGGGCGTCGTGCCTCAGATGCAATCCTGATTTTTCTTTCCGAGGACGCTCATGGAACCCTCCCTCAAGGAATTTTCGCTCGAAACGATGGCCGCGGCGGTTATCGGCGCCGAAACGCCGGTCGGCCGCGCGGCCGCGGTCGCGCTCGGCGAGGCCGGCGCCAAAGTGCTGCTCGCCTCGCAGGAACCAGGCACCGAAAAACAACTCAAGGAAGCAGCGAAAGCGGTCGGCACCTCGGGCGCGAAAACCGCAATCCGCGTCCAGGACGCGACGCTGCGCGGCGATCTCAGCGCAACCGCCGACCTCGCCGTGAAGGAACTCGGCGGACTCAACATCCTGGTCAACGCGCTCGACGCGCCGTTCTTCGGGCCGGCCAACGCCGCCGACGACGCGGCGTTCGAGCGGGTGATGGAAGGCAACCTGAAGACCGTCTGGATGGCGTGCCAGGAGGCCGGGCGCGTGATGCTCCAGCGCGGCGGCGGCGTGATCGTCAACATCACCTCGGTGGTTGCGGAGCGCGGCGTTCCCAACGCTTCACTGTATTGCGCGGCCAAGGCGGGAGTGCTGAACCTGACCCGCGCGCTCGCGCTCGAATGGGCGCGAAAGAACATCCGGGTCAACGCCATCCAGACCGGATGGCTCGACGAGCCGAACAGCCCCGCTGTGCGCAAGGACGAGTTCTCCGAGCGCCTGCTCAAGTATCTGCCCGACAACCGGCTCATCAAACCCGAGGATCTCGCGGGCCCGCTGCTTTACCTCGTCTCGCCGGCGGCCGGATTCGTGACCGGCGAGTCGATAGCGGTTGACGGCGGGTTACTTTGCCGCGTCTAGCGCCTTGAGCGTGAAGTCCGTTGTTGCGCTCTGTTTGCGCGGCAACCTAACCCTCGGTCCCTTCCCTAAAGGGAAGGGAAGCAGGACAAGAGAATGGGCTTTCATTCGTTCGAAGAAGCACCACAAAAATCGGTTCCCCTTCAGGCAAGGGGTCGGGGGTTAGGTCCAAGGCCCAAGTGAAGCGGCGGATTTCGCACACGCGGGCCGGTTTCGGATCTCAGCCCGCGCGGGCGCTTGTTTGAACACGCGCAATCATCTTCGATAGTTCGCGGCGGGCCGTGAAGGCCCGCTCGTTTTGTAAAGATATGAGCGCCGAGCCAAAAGGCCGCGAAGAAATAATCGAGTACTCCAACTTCGCCTCTATAATCACCGGCGAAGGCGAATGGCTTCCTGCCGGATTCCCGCTTGCGGACGGCGGCTTCTGGCAATACCAGGAGCCCAACGCGGTCGTGATTATCCAGGACGGCTTCCTGCGCGTAGCGGCGGTTCCCTACACGCGCCATCACGATACCGTCCAGATCCTCGACAACGCCAAGCATATGTATTTCAGCTCGCGCACCTTCGCCGCGCCGCCCGAAGGCTCGATAACCTTCTCGCTTGATATCGCGGCAACCGTCGTCAACGGAGTTCCCGGCGACATCTACGACGGCTACGTCTCAGTCAACGTGCTCGACTTCACGACCGGCGCGGCGCTCGATTTTTTCGTCGGCAATGATACCGTCGCGACGGTTTACGGAAAGCTGCCCTTCCCCGGCGTTCCCGACGTCGCGCCCGCGCACGGCCCGCGTTACTTCTGCCTGTTCGAGGAAATCCGTGACGCAACCGCGCCCGGCCAGCTCCATCATTACGACATCACTTACGACGCCGCGGCCGACCGCGTCACCTACTTCATCGACGGAATGCTGGTGCGCGCTTATTCCAACGTGCCGGTGAAGCTCGGGGCGATGACGCTCGCGCTCGGGATGATGAGCGAAAAGGATATCGACCCTGTCAAAGGAAGCGTGTCGTGTCACGGGCAGGGCGTTATCGGCAAATGGGGCAAAATACGGATCGTGCGCCGCTCGAAACAGGGTTAAGCTCGCTTCCGTGTGGCTCGCAAGAATCGCTCACGGGCCGAATGGAAAGCCGAGCGAGATTCCGCCGTCCACGACGATCGTCTGCGCGGTCAAATAGCTCGCCTCGGGCGCGCACACCATGCACACGATCGCGGCGATCTCCTCAAGCGTGGGAATCCGCCTGAGCGCTGATCGCTCGCTGGTACGCTGTATCGCCATCTCGTATTGATCGCCGAAGTACATGCGGCTTGAGTCGGTTGCGATAAAGCCCATGTTGACTCCGTTGACCGTGATTCCACGCGGACCGAGCTCGAAGGCAAAGTCGCGAACCATGCTTTCGGCGGCTGCCTTCGCCGCGCCGAGAACGCCGTGGCCGGGGAAATGCCGTATCGAATCGATTCCGGAAATCATCACGACGCGTCCGCCCTCGCCCATCACGCGAGCCGCCTCCTGAACTGCGGCGACGAAACCGCCGATCGTGAGATTGAAGGTTCGTTGCAGGTTATGGGGTTTCATTTCGAGCAGAGGCTTGAACGCGGTTGCCGCCGCGTTGGCGACGAGGATATCCAGCCTGCCCATCCGCTCGGCCGCCTCGCGCACCATCGCGCGCACCTGTGCGTCGTCTTCCATCTCGGCCTTGAGCGCGAGCGCTTCTGGAGCGAGCTTGCGAAGTTCGCCAAGCGCCTGCGCCGCGCTCTCTTCGTCGCGGCGGTAATTGATCGCGACCTTCGCGCCGTTGCGCGCGAGCATCGTGGCGATAACTTTGCCGAGCCCGCGCGTGCCTCCGGTCACAAGAGCGGCTTTACCTGTTAGTTCGAACATGGCGCGAGATTAGCACGCAGGCGCGAGCCGCTCTAAAACCCCGAGCCAGCTTATCCCGTAGCCGCAGGCGTCGAGCTTCAGCAGCCTTTTGCTATAAGCACACCCACAAACTATCATCCGGATTTGTCTGGGACCGGGGGGATCAGAGACAGGGCTATCAAATGGAGGGCACGACTGTGAAGAAGTCGCGCGAGCCCGGATCTGCAAATCCGCAATCCAACCCGTCGCCGAAGACGCGAAAGTCAGACTCCTATCAAAGCAAGCTCAGGCAGATCCTCGCCGACCTCTGGGGCGATCCACCGCCTTTCGTCACGACGCAACAGCAACCCTCCGGCCTTTTGACCAAAACCCGCTCGCGCTTGATTAAACTGCTCAGACGAAAGGCCTGAGCCGCGGCCGCGAAGCCGGTTCAGGCGCAAACCGTTTCATACCCCAAGCCCAGGGCGACAAGATGGCGCGCTTCGCGCGCTGAGCGAATTCTTCACAGCTTTGCCCTTGACGTGGCAGCGGCCTATCATCGGCTGCCACTGCGGACAGGGGAGCCGACGACGTGTCGAACCGCGCATCAAAGCCGCGTGCGTCCCGACTCGACGATGGCCCGATGCGCAACATCTCGTTCGCGATGTGGACATGTCCGGCGTTCGCGACTTAGCAAGCAGCGGCGTGCGCGGGCGCGCCGGCCTTTGCTCAAGTATAACTATGCGACCTTGCCGAAAAGGGGAGGAGGGAGTGACGCGAATCAGGTCGGTGTTGCAAAAATTCGTTGGGCGCGAAGGAAATGAGATTAAGTGCAGATACTTTGGCCCGATGCTTGTCGTGGCGGCGACGACCCTCCTGCTCTGCGGAACCGCAAACGCAAAACAGAAGAGCGATGCCGCGCGCGGACGCTACCTCGTCGAAAGGGTCATGGTGTGCGGCGAATGCCATACGCCGAGAACCGATGGCAAACCGGACCTCAAACGCTGGCTTGAGGGCGGTCCGCTTCCGTTTGTCGTGTCGAAGAAGGCTGCCAAGTACGCGCCGTCGATCGCGGGATTGCCAAACGGCTGGACGAGGGCGCAATTCGTCCGCTTCATGGAAAGCGGGATCACGCCGAACGGCGTCCCGGCCAGGCATCCGATGCCCTCGTTCCGGCTCGATTCAGAGGACGCCAACGCCGTAGCCGACTACCTCGTATCGCTTAAGAAGTGACGGGTGCGGACCACCGATGGGTTTCGCGCGAAGCGAGGTGACAATCGCGAATGATACGTATCAAGCGCGCGTACGAGCCGCCCGCCAAGAGCGATGGTGTCCGGATCCTCGTCGATCGCCTGTGGCCGCGCGGCCTCGGGAAGGAATCGCTCGAAATCGCCTTCTGGATGAAGGAACTGGGACCGAGCGACGCGCTTCGAAACTGGTTCGGCCACGATCCGGAAAAATTTGACGAGTTCCGAAAGCGCTACCTCAAGGAACTCAAACGGCCGGAGGCGGTTTCGATGCTGCGTCAGATCGCCGAAACCGCGCGCAAGGGAGCCGTAACCCTCGTTTACGGCGCGAAAGACGAAAAGCACAACCAGGCAGTGGTGCTCAAAGAGGCGATCGAGTCGCTCTAGCCGCGCGCAAGCTCGCCGTAGAGCATCCGCCGCAGATCCGGACGAATCGGCGTTCCGTCGGCGCGAATCGTGCGCGGGTTGAACTCGTCGTGCTCGACTTCGACCCGGATTTCGTGGTCGCGAAGATTCGCCGGTGTCGCAAAAGCAACCGTGCCCGAGCCTGACGTGCCTGCGCGCGCGATCACTGCGCCCGAGCGTCCGATTATCGCAACTCGCGCTCCTTCGACCGGCGGCCGGCTGCCGTCCGGGTGCGGGTCATTGTCGCGCACGGTCACGCGAATCGTCCTTCCGTCGCGCCCGCGCACGCAATCGACCGCAAGATCGCGCAGATAGATCATCGGCTCGAGGTAAACACCGCGCACGCCTTTTCGCGAAGGCTCGACGGCCGGATTCGCGGCGAGCTCGACGCGCTGCGCCGCCATCCCATGGTCCGACGTAACGACGAACAGCGTCGAATCCAGAAGCCCGCGCCGGCGCAGAATCTCCATCACCTGGCCGATTCGCCGATCGGTCCTGAAAAGCGCCTCCCGCAGGCCCTCATGATGAGGTCCGAACTCGTGGCCCGCCGCGTCGGTCACGACGAACTCGTGCGCCACGAAGGCCGGCGGCCGGTCGGCGCAATGCTCGATCAGATTCATGAACTGCGCCATGCCGCGCACGTCGATCATCTCCTCGCGATACATCG
Source organism: Deltaproteobacteria bacterium (assembly GCA_021786815.1). Lineage (GTDB taxonomy): Bacteria > Desulfobacterota > Binatia > Binatales > Binataceae > DTIX01. The sequence goes on along the minus strand of JAJYMR010000223.1, from coordinate 4,199 downwards.
CGGGGTCCTTCTCCGCGGTCCATCGCGGACTTATGTCGCCCGCGAGCGCGGACGTGATCTCCTTGAGGCGCGCCTTGTCGCCGACCAGCCTGCGCTCGAACGCCGCATGGTCGGCGCCGCGTCCCTGCGGCTCGTGGATCGACGCGGTAAGCGCGTGCGCGCCGAAATTGCGCTTGAAGGCTTCGTACAGCGTTTCCACGTGCTCGCAGAGCCATCCCTCGGTCTCGAAGACGATCCCCTGGACCGCAACGGTGCGGCGATGCTCGCGGAGATGAAAGCTCGGATTGACGACGTCGTGATGGCCGGACCATGTGCCGGTCAGGATGGTCGAATGGCTGGGCCACGTGATGCTCGGAAAGTTGACCGTCGAGCCGTGCGAGAGAAACGCTCCCGAAGCCGCAAGCCGCGCCAGGTTCGGAATCGCGCGCGGGTTGCACTCGAGCGAATGGACGAGTTCCGAGTGCGAAAGGCCGTCGAGCAGGAACAGATAGGCGCGCTCGGGCTGCGGCGCGCCGCCGTCGGCAAGGATTTCGGCGAGCGCGCGGCCGTCCTGGCGCTTCAGATAGACCTCGCGTTCGGTGCCGTCGCTGCCGAGACCCGGCACCGGCGAAAACCCCATCAGGCGCGCGATAGTAGGCGCGATATCGACGTGGCGCGCGGCAAGCCGGTGGCTTCCCGGCCGGACTCCGCGACCTGCGAAAAGAAGCGGCGCACGCGACTGCACCACGTCGAGCGCCCCGTGCTGGCCGCGCTGCGAGCCGTAGGCGTACGACTTCGGGCTTACGATCAGATCGGGGCCGCGCGGGCTGTCGAAGACCTGCGCGATACGCTCGTAGGCGAAGGGATGGGTGAGAGCGTACGGCTCGAAGAAGGCGAGATTCGGGTCGTCGCATCGGTTGCCGCTCGCCTCGGCCGCGCGCAATTCCTCCTCGACGGTCGCCACAGCGAACGGGTCCTGCCGTTCGAGCGGGTTTTCGCCGATTTGCTCGACGACCTTGAAATGCAGGCCGCCGGATTCGTCGGCGAAGCGCTTGAACCGGATCATTCCGCGCCCGGACCAGACCTCGTAGGCGTCCTCGCGAAAGGTCGCAACGATATCGACCTGCTCGTCGGCGGGCGGTTCGGCGAGAAGGGCGAGAATCGCGCGGTCGCCCGATTCGTATTGGTTGCGGTCCAGACCCTGCCCGTCGAGGCGTTCCGGCCCATACTCGCGCAGCATGTTCTTGTGCCCCTTCGCCGATATGTTTACCGTGGCATGGGCAGGCCGCGCAAAGGCGTATAGAAGCGCCGCCGGCGGTTTGTCCGCGTGAACCGCAATCGCACGGTGGCGTTGCTCGCACGACTGTGACAAAAGCTTTGAGGGAGCTGATTTATGAGCACTATCGGCCAGTCCGGTTTCGAGTCCTGCATCGGTAAGGGGACAAAGGTCTCGGGCAAACTCTTCTTCAAGGCGCCGGCGAAAATCGAAGGCGAAGTCGACGGCGAGATCACCGGCGAGGAAATCGTGATCGAGGCGGGCGCCGTCGTAACCGCGCGTATCGCCGGCAAGCACATCTCGATAGCCGGCAACGTGAGCGGCGAGGTCGTAGCGCGCGAACGCGTCGAGTTGTTGCCCACGGCGCGCGTGCGATGCTCGATCAGCACGCCGAGTCTCGCGCTGGCCGAGGGCGCGAAGTTCGACGGCGACTGCAAGATGCCGCGCGAACGAGTGGCAGCCTGACGGAACTCAGCCGCCCGCGCTTTCGCCGACGAGCCGCGCGAGCGTTCCGCGGTTGTCCGCGAGGCTCACGAGCCGCCCGGCTTCGTCGAAACGTATCTCCTCCGAGTCGCCCATGCGCGGCTCGTAGCTCCATACGAGGCCCGAAACGTCCTTCTGCCGGCAGGTCTGCTTGACCGACGCGGGCAGAAGCGTGTTCGGGTCGATTAAGGCGACCCTCCCGGTCCATTGCTTCTGTCCGCGCTCGCGCACGTGCGAGATGACGAGCGCCCGGAACAAAACCGTGCCAGCGTCAACCTCGCGAAAGCGGCCGAGTTTGGCGGTCTCGACCGTCCGCGCGCCCATCGCGCTTACGCTTCCACGCAGAAAATCGTCGCCCGCTTCGTAAGTCGCGCTTCGCGAGAAAGGCCCCCTCGTGTACCGCACGGCAAGGCGGATTACGCGACCCTGCTCGTCAAGTGACGCGTGTGCCTCGTAGCGGCTCATCCCGTCAGCCGAGCGGCGCACGCACTCAATCGTGCCGGCCCGGACTTCCGTTTCCTCGACCGCAACGGCTTCGCCACGGCGCAGGATTTTGTACCGGTAACGTCCTTCCCTTATCAACCAGCCACCTGTGCCGCGGGCAGCATCTCGCGAAGCCTGAGCGCAAGCGCCGGAGCGCGCTTCTCATGCTTGAAGTAAACGTACAGTTCCTCGCATCCTGCGGCCATCAGCGCAAGCCTTTCGGCCCATACCCCCAGCGCCCGCTCGTCGTACTCCTCGCGTCTTAGCCGGAAGTACGCGTACGGAGCGGTCTGCTCCACGGGACTCGACAGCCGTTCGCTCTCCGCTATACAGAGCGCTGCGCCGGCGGCTCGTAACTGCTCGAATACCGCGTCGTCGAACCATGAGCGGTTGCGGAACTCGAACGCCGCGCGCATCCTCGCGCCGAGCGCCGCAAGGAAATCCCCAAGCAGCGGAAGATCGCGCTTGAAATCGGGCGGCAACTGGAAGAGCGCGGGACCAAGCCGCTCGCCAAGCGCCTGCGAAACGGAAATGAAGTGCGAGAGAGCGTCCTCGACGCCGCGCAGGCGCGCGACGTGCGTGATGCGTTGCGGGGCCTTGAGCGCAAAGCGGAAGTGAGCCGGAGTTTCGCCGGCCCATCGCGCGAGCATCTCGGCGCGCGGCATCGCCCGGAACGTGTAATTGATCTCGACCGTTGGCAAACGCTCGGCGTAATAGGCGAGCATCCTTGGCCCGGCGAGTTTCGCGGGATAGAAGTCGCCAAGCCATTCCTTGTAGCTGAAGCCCGAGGTTCCGATCCTGATTATCGCCGGACGCGAGCCCATCGCGCGCACCTGTGCAAAAAAAAGCTCCATTGAAGGTTATAATGGTGGCGAAATCGTGGACAAGCTTAGGTGCTTCTTGCTAAAGCGCCAATGTTCCGGCGCGCTTTAGGGGGCGCGTGCGCCGCACGGGAACGATTAGAATCGGGGATCACACCGTGCACTGGCAGGATTACTACGCCACGCGCCAGGTTTCCGCCGACCAGGCGGCAACGATGGTAAAGCCCGGGATGCGGGTTCAGTTTCCGCTCGTCAGCGGCTCCGTGATGCAGCGGGCGCTTGCTGCGCGAGCAAACGAACTCGGCGGAAAGGTGGACCTGAGATTGTCCTCGCCGACCATCGATCCAGGATGGTTCGGCGGCGAACTGGCCGACGTCTTCCGTATCGAGTTCGAGGTCTTCATCGGAAACCTCGGACGCCCGCTTCACGACCGCAAGGGCGCCTCGTACCTTCCCAACCTGCTCTCGACCAGCTTCAAGGCGCACGACGAACGTCCCGCCGAGGACAAACCCGTCGACATCACGTTCGTTAGCACTAGCGCGCCCAATAGCCAGGGCTTCGTGAGCTTCGGGCCTCATCAGTGGAACAAGCGCATGTACGTCAGGCGGGCGCGATGCGCCGTCGCGGAGGTCGATTCGACGCTCCCGCGTGTCCACGGCGACGTTTACATGCACGTAAGCGAGTTCGATTATTTCGTCGACGCGACGCCGCCGGCCCCCGACCTCGACGCAGTCGAGCGCGAGCTTTCCCAGATGGACCCCGCAAAGCGCGAGGGCATGCGCCGCGCAATCGAAGAGGCGGGCATCGAGCGCGTCTGGCCCGTGCTGAATTACATCGCGCGGATGTCGCTGGAGGAGGTTCGGGTTTTCCTCGGGCTTGCGGACCCGCCCGCGGAATACGGGGTGATCGCAGGCTACCTCGGCGAGGTGCTTGAAGACGGCGCCACCATCCAGATCGGCGTCGGCGATCCGAGTTCGCAGATGCCGCGGCTCGGCGCGTTCGATCGCAAGCGCGACCTTGGACTTCACACCGAGATGGTCGCGCCGGGCATCGCAAGGCTCGTCGACGCGGGCATCATCAACGGGCGGTGCAAGACTATTCATCGCGGCAAGGCGGTCGCGGTGGCGTGGTCGGGTTCTGACCCGGCGGATCTGAAA
>JAJYMR010000271.1 GCA_021786815.1 Deltaproteobacteria bacterium | reverse complement strand
AGGGTTGCGGGCGTGGTGCCGATATTCCGCAGCGACGTGATTATCGCGCGGTCAACGTTGTCGATCGTAAGCGCCGCCCGCCCGGACGAGTACCGGATGGGACTGCGGCGTGAGGCGTCGCTCAACTTGAGATTAAAATTGTGCCGTGCGTCCGGTGCGCGGACGGTAATCGCCGCACGCTGGGATTGCTCGTCGAAGCGCGCGGGGAGGCTGCGGCGCATACCGGGCTACGGCAATCGGATTTTGCTGCGGGTTGTTGTCCGCTCGACGCTTGCGTGTGCGCGGACTATAGAATGATGGCTCGCGCGCGGAGCGGGGGTTGCCTCGGCCGCGCGCAATCGCCGTGGGGGGGAGTAATCGGATGACGAGGCAAGAGCGCCAGGGCTGGATAATCGTCGCGAGCCTGTTCGTCACACTCCTGCTCGTCTTCGGGGGTGGCTACAACACCTTCGGGGTCTTCTTCACGCCGCTGCTGAATCACTTCAAATGGGACCGCGCCAAGCTATCGACGCTCCAGAGCGCGCTCGCGATTTCTGCCGGTTTCAGCGCCCCGCTGGTCGGATGGCTGCTCGACAGGGTCGAAGCGCGCGTCGTGATGGTCGCGGGAGCCGTCTGCGCGGGACTGGCGTTTCTCGCCGCCTCGCAGGCTGATTCCTATCCGTGGCTGGTCGGATGCTATCTGCTGCTCGGAACGGGAATCGGCGGCGCGACGTTGCTGCCGTGCTCGATGGTGGTGGCGAACTGGTTCACAGAGCGGCGCGGGTTCGCGATGGGTCTCACGTTCGCCGGCACGTCGATAGGCGGGATGATCATGACGCTCGTGGCCGGCTACGCGATCGCGTGGAAGGGATGGCGCGCCGGCTATCTCGTGCTCGGGCTTCCGATGCTCCTGGTCGTCATCCCGGTCGTGCTGCTCCTGGTCAGGACCCGCCCGAGGACCGGCGAAGAGCGGGTCTCGATGCTCGATGAGACGAAGTCGCTGCCCGGGCTCGAGGTCGCAGGCGCGCTCAGAGCGCGCTCGTTCTGGCTTATCGCAATTGCGCAGTTCTGCTTCTCATTCGCCGCGGCGGGCGCCGTCGCCCATCTGGTTACCTATTTGATCGGAATCGGCTACGCGGCGACGCGCGCCGCGCTCGTGATGGGCCTCGTGTTCGGGCTGACTTCGCTCGGAAAGCTTGCGATGGGTTCGTTCGCCGACCGGGTGAGCGGGCGGGTCGCGCTCGCGGTCAATTTCCTGGTCGCGTCGGCCGGGTTCCTGATGGTGCTCGGCGCGGAGAGCTCGACGATGCTGGTCGGATTCGTGCTCGTGTTCGGCCTTACGCTCGGCGCGCCGCTGGTCCTGATGCCGATGCTGCTGGTGGAGTCGCTCGGGCTGAAGCGCTTCGGAACGATCGCGGGGATGACCGGTGTGTGCGGCACGCTCGGAGCCGCGACCGGGCCTGTTGTGGCCGGCCATATCTACGACGTGAGCGGAAGCTACACGCATGCCTTTCTTCTGTTCGTCGCGATGCTGCTGATTGGTGCGGCCGCGTCGTACACGTGCCTGGGTCTTGCCGCAGAGCAGGCGCGGGCGGAAAGGCTTGGCGTTGCCGCGGCGCAACAGGGATAAGCCTTGGGCGTCTTCGGCGCGCGGCCCTGGCTAGCGCGCGGGTGGCTCGATTGCGAGGAGCGAGCGTATCTTCGCTGCAATGTCGGGCGCGGTCACGACGTCGGTGATTATCGCGGCGGCGTCCGCTCCGGCGGCCAGCACCTGGGGCGTCGTCGCCTCGGTGATTCCGCCGATCGCGACGATCGGAATCCTGACCGCCGCGCGAACCTGCGCGAGCATCTCGAGGCCCTTGCCATGGACGGTATGCTTGAGCCCGCCTTCGAACACCGGGCCAAACCCGATATAGTCCGCGCCCGCCGCTTCGGCCGCACGCGCCATCTCGACGCTCGCGGTCGATACGCCGATCATCCGATTCGACCCGATTAGCTTTCTGCCGGCTTCGATGGGTAAGTCATTCTGTCCGAGGTGAACCCCGTCGGCGTCGGACAAGAGCGCGATGTCAACGCGGTCGTTGACGATAAACGTCGCGCCGTACCGATGGCACATCGAGGAGATCGCTCGCGCGACGGCGAGAAACTCGCGGCTGCCCGCGTTCTTGAGCCTGAGTTGCATCAGCCGCGCGCCCGCCTCGAGCATCGTGCCCGCAAGCTCGACCGGGTCATGCCCCGCGAACGGATCGACTATCGCGTAGAAGTGCGACGCGAGCTTCATGACTGGCCCGGGTATCTGGCGAGCATGATTCCGTGGTCGGTGATTTTCTTGCGAAGGGTGTTGCGGTTCAGCCCGAGCATCCGCGCCGCCTTGACCTGGTTTCCGCCCGCGCGCTTGAGCGCAAGCTCGATAAGCGGACGCTCCAGTTCGGCGACCATCCGTTCGTACAGGTCGCGCGGCTCCTCCCCGCCGGGATTGTCGAGCCAGGCGGCGATGCGCTCGGCGATCAGATCCTTCAATTCGGCTCCGTCCCGGCCCGCAGCGCGCCCGGCGCCGGGCGGCGCGGCGCGATGAAGCTCGATATCGTCGGCCTGGATGGTCGTGCCGGGCGCGAGCAGCGCCGCCCGCATCACGGTGTTCTCCAATTCGCGCACGTTGCCCGGCCAGTCGTAGGCCTTGAGCGCCGCGGTCGCGCGAGGGCTGAGGGCGGTTGCCCGCGCGCCCATCTCGCGCGCGGCGCGCGCAACGAAGTACTCGGCCAGCTCGGGGATGTCCTCGCGCCGCTCGCGAAGCGGGGGCACGCGGATCGGGATGACCCGGAGCCGGAAATAGAGATCCTCGCGGAATTTCCTTTCACGAACAGCTTCTTCGAGGTCGCGGTTGGTCGCCGCGATAACGCGCGCCTCGAGCCTGAGCACCTCGGTTCCGCCGACCCGGCTGAACTCGCGCTCCTGCAACGCGCGAAGCAGCTTGGGCTGAAGCTCGAGCGGCAGGTCGCCGATTTCGTCAAGGAACAGCGTGCCCGAGTCGGCGAGCTCGAATTTTCCGGCTCGCCGCTCCGACGCGCCGGTGAAGGCGCCGCGCTCGTGGCCGAAAAGCTCGCTTTCGAGCAGGCCATGGGGGATGGCGGAGCAGTTGACCGCGACGAACGGCGCGCGCCATCGCGCCGACTTGAAATGAATTGCGCGGGCGATCAGCTCCTTGCCGGTTCCGCTCTCGCCTGAGATGAGCACTGTCGCGTCGTTGGTCACGACCCGGCCGATGAGCTTGTACACTTCCTGCATCGCGGGGCTTCGGCCGATTACCTCGCCGCCGACCAGCTTGGGACTGACTTCCTCGCGTATTCGGTCGAGGTCAGCCGCCTGACGGCCGATTTCGACGGCGCGCTTCACCGCCGCGGCCACCAGGTCGAGATTCGCAAATGGCTTGGTCAGATAATCGTGCGCCCCGCGCTTCATCGCCTCGACCGCGTTGCTCATCGTGCTCGCGGCGGTGACGACCACGATAAGCGTGCGGACTCCCTCGGCTTTCGCGGCCGAGAGCACTTCGAGTCCGCCCGAGCCGGGCATGATTATGTCGAGAAGCGCGACGTCGAAGCGTCCCGTGCGCAGAAGCTCCAGCGCCGACGCGCTGTCCGAGGCTTCCTCGACGGTGCATCCTTCGGCTTCGAGGCGATGGCGCAGGACGACGCGAATGGCGTGGTCGTCGTCGGCGATAAGGACGGCGGCGCCGTTGGGGGCGCGTTCGCCAGGCACGAACGGTGATTCTTTTTCGGGAACGATCATCCTTGTGGAATGGGCCGGCGTCAGGTCCGGCGTTTCAATTCTTTAATCGTAGCAACATTTGCGAGACATGCGCGAGCCGGTGCGCAGCGCGTTTCACATATTCACCGGCAGCGTCACCTTGAAAGTCATCCCTGCGGCACGTCCTTCGCTCTCGGCCTCGGCCGGAGATATTCCGCCGCGCTCGGCCCACAGCTTTCCCCCGTGCAGGAACACGATTCGCTGGCTGAGCACGAGTCCGAGGCCGCTGCCCGAGGCCTTGGTCGTGAAGAACGGCGTGAAAAGCTGGCGCATCTCGCCTTCGGTCATCCCAGGCCCGCTGTCCGCCACGTCAACGCGCAGGAAGCGGATCCGTTTGCCCTCGGCGCTCAGCCGAAACTCGGTTTCCATCCGGGTCCGCAGGCGCACCGTTCCGCGCTCTTCCATCGCTTCGACCGCATTGCGGATGAGATTGAGGAAGACGCGTTCGAGCGCGGCTTCGTCGCCTATCACCTCGGGAAGGCTCGGGTCGAACTCCTGCTCGACCACGATTCCTGAGGTTTCCCGGCGATTGATCTCAAGACCCGCCATCCTGAGCGCCTGATGAAGCGTGCGATGGATATTGACCGGCTCGCGCCGCAGGCGCTGCGGCCCGCTGACCGCCAGGACCTGTTCGACCAGGGCCGCGATTCGGTTGACGCCCGAGAGAATAAGGTCGCAGTACTCGCGTGCTCGCGGCTCGCCCGGGAACATCGCGGCCAGCAGCTCCGCGGCGCCCTTGATTCCGGTCAGCGGATTCTTCACCTCATGGGCAAGACCGGCTGGCGAGAGCCTGAGGATCGGCTCACCCTTTTCGAGCGCGTGCTCGGCGCTCTTTTGATGCGACAGGTCATGGAGCAGCACGATGATTCCGGCGCTTCCGCCGTTGGCGGATTGCAGCGGGGCGACCTCGGCACGGACCAGGACGGCGCGCGGACCTATATATAGAGTGGCCTCGGGGTCGGCGAGGTCCTGCCCGGTTTCAAGGCAGACCTGGAGCATGCGCTGGAACCATCCGTTTTGCCGGCCGAGATTTTCGATGAGGCGCCGGTTGACCTGGGAGACGCCGAGGATGGTTGCGGCGGCGGCGTTGGCGGCCAGCGGCGAGAGGTCGAGGTCGAGCGCAATCACGGCGTCGCCGAGACTGTCAACGATATCGTGCCAGAGGCTCTTGTTGGTGCGCTTCACTTGGCTGGAACGTGCAAAAAAACCTTTATATACGCGCTAATTTTGCCATGGCGCTCGCTCGGGGCGAAGGTGTGTCCAAATGTGTCATTGTGTTTATATAAGATTTTTTAAAGTATTTCACCCTTGGCTCGGGGTTGATCGGCTCGGCGTTCGCCTATAGGGTGACCGCGAAAGGCACCCGAACCGAGGAGATGACCAAGACCCGAACAACCGCGGCCCTGCTTGCTACCGGCATCCTGACCGTCCTCGTTTTCACGGTTGTGAGTTTTGCCTTTGCTGCAGAGGGTACCATCCAGGCCAATTCGGCGCTGCCGATAGCCGCGGCCGCCAGCCCGTGGAGCCTTCATCAGGCTGCGGGTTCGGCGCATGCGACGGTTTCTCCTTTCGTTCAGTCACAGCCAAAGCCGGTACCTCCGTTCCCGATCCTGCTCAACCGCGCCGTCGAGCGCTATGTAAACGCCTATTTGAACCAGCCCGCCACGCTGGAAGCCGCGTTCTATCGAAGCCGGCCGTTTTTGCCCCGGATGATGCGGATAATGGAGCGTCACGGCGTTCCGTCCGACTTCGTTTACCTCGCTTTTGCGGAAAGCCTGTTTACCCGCCATGGCCTGGGACCTTGGCAGTTCGACAAGGCGACCGCCCGGCGCTTCGGCCTGCGTATAAACCGTTGGGTTGACGAGCGCCGCGACCCCATTCTGTCCACCAAGGCGGCGGCTGAGTACCTTGCCGAACTGCACGACGACGCCGGCAAGGACTGGCGCGTGGCGGTGGTTGGATGGAACCTCGGACCGGGCGCGCTCGACCGCTTCTGGTACCTCGAAGGCGCCAGCAATTACCGGAAATTCGTCGATACGCTGCCGGTCCGTACGCGCCTACTGTTGCAGCGGTTCATGGCGGTCGCATTTATCGCGGATAACGCCGCCGCTTACGGGATACCCGTTAATTATTCAGGCAAAACGCCTTACGCGACCAAGGGCTTCAGAGGCGGTGTTTCGCTCGTTACGATCGCCCGCAAGTACCACACGACCGTATGGAAGCTTCGGCGCCTCAATCCCGCGATTCTGCACGATCGCCTGCCACCCTACGCGCGAGTTTATGCGGTTCGGCTTCCCCTCAGGGGCAGCCAAATCGCCCAGCGAACCGCCGCTCGCGGTTGATTCCTCCGGACGCCAAACTCCTTGCGAACTCACGCCTGGGGTTTTAGCCCGGCCGCAAGCGATATATCCTTTGGCTTGCGGATGATCAGCGCAGACGAAGCTCTTCAAATCGTTCTTGAAAATGTGGAGCCGCTCGGAGTGGAGCGGATCGGTCTGCTGTCAGCGCTTGGCCGGGCCCTGGCCGAGGAAATTCGCTCCCCGCGCGATATTCCGGGATTCGACAACTCGGCGATGGACGGTTACGCGCTTAGAAGCTCCGACGTCGCGCGCGCCGGCGAGTCGAATCCGGTTCGCCTCGCCGTGGTCGAAACCGTCGGCGCGGGTGCGATTCCGACGCGGCGGCTCGAAGCGGGGCAGGCGGTCAGGACCATGACCGGTGCTCCGATCGCGAGCGGCGCCGACGCGGTAATTCCCGTCGAGCGCACCCGCGGCGAGGGCGACATCGTCGAAATTCTCGCCCCGGTTGCGCCTGGAGAGTCGATCCGTCCGCGCGGCGAGGACGTGCGTTCAGGTCAGCTCGTGATGGAGCCGGGGAAGATTCTGCGCGCCTCCGACCTCGGAGTTCTCGCCTCGCTGAGCCGCCCGATGGTGAACGTTTACCGCCGGCCGCGCGTCGCAATCGTCGCGACTGGCGACGAACTGGTCGATGTCGACGAGGTGCCTACGGGCGCGCAGGTCGTGAACTCCAGCGCCTACGCGCTTTCTGGCGGAATCATGGAAGCCGAGGCCGAGCCGACGCTGCTCAGAATCGCCCGCGACCGTCCGGAGGAGATTCGCGAGCGGCTTTCGGAGGCCGCGCGCTTCGACGCCGTGCTTTCGACCGGCGGAGTCTCGGTCGGCCAGTTCGACCATGTGAAAGGCGCGTTCGACGAACTCGGGATGCGTACGATGTTCCATGGCGTCGCGCAGAAGCCGGGCCGTCCGCTCAAGTTCGGCCTTATCAACGGGCGTCCGGTTTTCGGACTTCCCGGAAATCCGGTCTCCACGATGGTCTGCTTCTACCTTTACGTCCGTCCGGCGCTGCTCAGGATGGGTGGTCGGCGCGAGGTGGGACTGCCGCGAATCAACGTAGTCTGCGCGACGGATATGAAGGTCGGCAACAATCTGACCGAGTTCATCCGCGTCGCTCTCGAACGCAAAGGCGAGGCGGTTTACGCCACGCCGACCGGAAGCCAAGGCTCGGGTATCTTGACCTCTCTCTCACGCGCCGATGCGCTTGTGATCGGCCCGATGAAGGAAAACCGGCTTCCGGCTGGCGCGAGCGCGACCGCGCTGCTGCTCGATCCTTACGCCGCTGCCGACGTGGAGGCGTTCTTCGAGGAGCGCCGCTTCCAGAGGAGCTGAATCGCGAGCGTCACGAGCGCGCCGAAGATCGCCGCAGCCATAATCACCGCCGAGACGCGGAACTGAAGATAAGCGACGAACGGTAGGAGCTTTATCTGGATCGGCGCAAGCTGGAAATTCGCGTATATCACGTAGGCAAGCCAGAGGACGATGATCGCGCCGCCGATGAACTTGGGATTCTTCACAAAAGAGGGCATTCAGTCATCTCCTTGCCGCCAACTTGTGAAAAAGCTTGCTTGCTGGCGTAATCCTTGTCAACGCATGAGCGGTGTGTATCGCATATTCGCCGCGCGAATTATCTCGGACCGCGCGAACCAGCCGATTTCATATCGAGGCATCGCGACGACAAGGCCTGGCGCGTAACCGGCGATGAGCTTTCGCATCGGACAGGGATTTGACTTCCATCCGCTCGTATCGGGACGGCGCCTGATGCTCGGCGGCATCGAAATTCCCCACGAAATGGGTCTCAAGGGCCATTCGGACGCCGACGTTGCCGCGCATGCCCTTGCCAACGCGATACTCGGCGCGCTCGGCGAGGGTGATCTTGGACGCCATTTTCCCGACAGCGACCCTCGCTACAAGAACGCCGACAGTATCCGGTTGCTCGAAGAAGTATGGCGGCTTGCGCGGGAGCGCGGATGGAAGCTCGAGAACGCCGACGTCACGATTTTTGCCCAGCGGCCGAAGCTTGCGCCGTATCTCGACACGATGCGCGCGCGGATGGCCGAGGCGCTCGGCGTGGAGGCGTCGCGAATCAACGTGAAGGCGTCGAGTCCCGAAGGGATCGGCGCTCTTGGGCGCGGCGACGGGATGGCCGCCGCTGCGGCCGTGCTGCTCGAATCGGAATAGCGGCGCTATTCGGGAATCACCCGCACGCGTCCGGTTTCGAGATCGTACCGCGCGCCGACGATTTTCAACTCGCCGTCTTTTACCATCGGGGCGAACTCGGCCGACTCTCTCAGCTTCTCGACCGTAAGCTTCACATTTTCGTCGATAGCGTTGGAAACCGTGTCGCCGTGACCGCGCTTTGCAAGCGTAACCGCCGGCCGTATCGGTCCCAGCATCGGACCCGGGTCGCCGCTCCCGTATTCCTTGACCGCCGCGGCCACCGCGCCGCATCGGTCGTGTCCGAGCACGACGATAAGCCGCGCGCCAAGGTGCTTGACGGCGTAATCGAGGCTCGCAAGACCGAGCGCGTCGGCGGTATTGCCCGCAACCCGCACCACGAACAGGTCGCCCAGTCCCTGGTCGAAGATTACCGTCGGCGGCACGCGTGAATCCGAACACGAAAGCACTGCCGCTATCGGATGCTGTCCCGCGGCGAGGGCGGTGCGGCGCGTCTCGTCCTGATTCGGATGGAGCGGCTTGCCGTCGGCGAAACGATGATTGCCTTCGAGCAGCAGCCTTAGCGCCTGACCGCCGTCAATCGCGGCTCCGTGCGGCGGCGCGGCGAAGGCGATGAGAGAAATCAGCAGACAAAGACACGTTGGCAGCGCGACTATCGCGGCTCGTCGCATAGTGGAAGCAGTTCCTTTCGGGGCAGGACGCGCGACAGTCTACAGGTCGTCGCCGGAGCCGGACGAACCCTCGCCGTCGATGTCGTCGCCGCCGCCACTTTCCATCTCTTCGAGCGCCTGGTCGAAGTCTTCTCCGGAGAACTCGTCGCCCATCTCCTTGCCCATCCGGCGCATCGCGCGTGCGACGCTTTTCGGGTCGTTCTCGTCGAAGTCGCCGAAGTTGGACGGATCGGCGAGCGATTCCATCCGCTCCTCCTCGCTCTTCGGCATCGCGAATCGCGACATCAGGCGGCTTAGCTTGCGGCTCCCGCAATGGCGGCACACCGGATCGACTTTTTCGCTCACCCGCGTGGTGAGGACGCTGGTGCGGCGATGGCATTTCGCGCACTCATATTCGTAGATCGGCATATCCGCTGTCTCCCTGGTGAATTGTTGCCGGATGACCCCGGTTGGAGCAAGCCTCGCCCGCGCGCGCTCAGATGCCGAACAGGATGCGAGCGTTTTCCGTGGTCGCGTCGGCGACGGCGCGTTCGCTTTCGCCCTTTATCCGCGCGATAGCCGCAACCGCCTCCGCAACCATCGAGGGTTCCGTCCGCCGTCCCGCAAACGGCCCGCCGTACGGCCATGGACCGTCCGTTTCGACCATCAGGCTTTCAAGCGGCGCGAGCGTCGCCATCGCCTGATCGCGCTCGCGATAGACGACCTCGGGCGTGAGCGACACAAAGTATCCCGCTTCGATTATCGCGCGCGTCGTCGCGTCGTCGGACTTGTGCCAATGGAAGACGGCGCGCCGCACACCAGCCGAGCGGATGAGCGCGAGCGCGCGAGCGGCCGTTCGATGCGGGCAATGGAGAATAAGTGCAAGGTCGAGGTCCGCAGCCGCGCGCGCAAAGCGCGCAAGCATGGCTTCGGCGTTTTCCTGCGCGCCGGGCCGGTTCGACACTTCGCCGTACCAGGGCAGGCCGACTTCGCCCACTGCGCAGATCGAGCCACGCTTCGCGTCGAGCAGCGCAAGCGTATCGGCGATATCGGACTCGCCCGCGTGCGGGTATTCGGGATGCATCCCGAGCGCGGGCCTCACGAAATCGGGATACTCCGCCGAAAGTTCGAGCACCCGCCGATTCGACTCCTTCGACACGCCGGGCACCACGGCTGCGGTCACGCCGGCATCGTATGCCCGCTTGATCAGCCCATCGCGGTCGTCATACTGGTCATCGTCGAGATGGACGTGGCTATCGATCATCGTGTTTCGGCACGGATAGCGGCTTTCCGGCCAATCGAGGTGCTGCCGGCCAGAAGCGCGTCTCATACTTTGCATAGCACATCCTGCGCCTGCGGATGCGGTCTGGCGGATGCGTCCCGCGCGCAACTTGTCCACGCCAGGGGTGGGCGATCAAATCGGGACGCGGTTTTGTGCCCGTCGAGTGCCGATGAGCGTTAACGCGAAAATCGCACTGTCCGTGCTCATCGCTTTCGGCGTGCTCGGTTTGCTGGCGACGATGGGAATTCTGCTGGTGATCGGAATGGCGCGCGAGCAGGCCGCCAGACGAGCCGGCAGCATCGGTTCGGCAACAGCGCCGCGCGAGTCCGGATGGACCCTGATTGGGCGCGGACTTGCGCGAAGATGCCCGGCGTGCGGACGCGGCGCGATTTTCAGGTCGCATTTCAAGATGAATCCGGTATGTTCCGAAT
>JAJYMR010000258.1 GCA_021786815.1 Deltaproteobacteria bacterium | reverse complement strand
CACGCCGAACCTTCCACCCCTGCACTGACGCGCGCGGAATCCGCGGTTCATCGCCGCACGCTCTTCGCCCACAGGCCGAAGAGCGCGCGCACATGATGGGTACCGTTCCTGCTCTGATGCGCCGAGCGCTTACGCCTTCGCGCTCGGACGGCTGGATACCGCGTCGTACCATCGCTCGAGATTCTTCAGCCCGGGCGCGATTTTGATGTCGACCATGCGGCCGAAATCGATCCCGACGAGCGCCGTGATGTCAGCGATCGTGAAGCGATCGCCCGCGACGAACTGGCGGTTCGCAAGCTCCGAGTCGAGCCATTCGAGCCGCTTGAGCGCGTCGCGCCTGCACACCTCGCCCCACTCGGCGACCTGCGTGATGCGTCCCTTGAAAAACGGGCTCGTGTTGCGGAAGCATCCGGCGACGGTTCCAAGGATCTGGAACTCCATCCGCCGCTGCCACATCTCGACCGTCGCGGCGTCCTTCGCGTCGGGACCGCCCATCAGGCGCGGCTCCGGATGGAGCGTCTCAAAGTATCGGCAAATCGCGACCGACTCGGCGATAAAGGAGCCGTCGTCGAGTTCCAGCACCGGCACGCCGCCCATCGGGTTCTTCGCGAGGAACTCGGGCGCGCGGTTCTTCGCCGTCATGAGATCGACCTGCTCGTAGGGGACGGTGATGCCCTTCTCCGCGAGGAAGATTCGTACGCGGCGCGGGTTCGGTGCCATCGTGAACTCGTGAATCTTCATCATCCTTCTCCTTGCCGGCGAGCGACGGGCGACCCGTGCCGCCGTTGGCCGCGCGGCTCATCGTTGTGGATGCTCGACGCGGCGCCAACAACAGTTGCAAAATGAAACTGCTCCTTTGTAGCTTAGGGTTCCGCGCAACGCAACGATTATTTTTCAGTTTCGGCGAAGCTCGAAGAACAGGGCCGCGGCGCGTGGAAGAGTCGCGGGCTTGAACGCGGGAGTATCGAACTGACAGGCTGATAACCGGCGCGTGGCCGCGCGCGCCCGGAGAATCGGAGGAACGCGATAGTGAAAATCAGCCGAACGCTTTCCGGTCGCGCCGGAATTGTCCTTCTTCTCGCCGCAATGATCGCCGCAAGCGCCGGCACCGCGCGTGCGCAGACGGCCCCGATGCCCGCGCATCACGGCTTTCAGGACACGAAACGATGGGCGAAGATCTTCGAATCGCCCGAACGCGCGAAATGGCAGAAGCCCGACGAAGTCGTGAAGGCGCTCGCGCTCAAGCCCGGCGATGACGTCGCCGATATCGGCGCGGGCACGGGATATTTCACGCGCAGGTTCGCCCGCGCGGTCGCTCCCGGTGGAATCGCGACGGGGCTCGACGTCGAGCCCGGGATGGTCGAGTACATGAAGCACGACGCGGAAAAGCTCAGGCTCAAAAATTACCGCGCGCGCCTCGTCAAACCCGACGATCCGGAACTGAAGCCTGATTCCGTCAACCTTGTCTTCTTTTGCGACGTGCTGCATCACGTCTCAGGCAGGGTGGCCTATCTGAAACGGCTTCAGCCCGCGCTCAAGCCCGGAGGCAGAATCGCGATGGTCGATTTCAAGTCGTCTTCGCCGATTGGGCCGCCGGCCCGGATGAGGATTCCACCCGCCGAGGCGATCAAGGAATTCAGGCAGGCGGGTTATCGTCCGGTGCGCGAGTTCCATTTCCTGCCGTATCAATACTTCATCGAATTCGCCCCGATACCCGGCGCGGCCGAGGCGCGCCGACCCGGGCGCTGACTTTTCACGCGCTTGCGCTAAGGACTCTGCCGCAATCGGCGCCTAGGTGACACGTTCAGCCTGATGAAGTCGTGTACCCAGCCGATGCTGCAAGAGCGATGCGCGAGCGAAACAATGAGAGCGGGAGGGAAGGTTTTCAGAAGCCCGCGTCGGCCTCGGTCAGGGCGAATCGGATCGGCACGCGGACCCAGCTTTCGACGGGGACGCCGCCCTTTCGCGCGGCCACGAACCGCCATCGCGCGAGAACCGTCTTGCGCGCGGCGTCGTCTAGGACTTCGAAGCCGGACGAGCGCACGATCTCGACCCGCTTGACCGAACCGTCCGTCTCGACCAGGACGCGGAGAAGAACCGTGCCCTGCTCGTTGAGGCGCCGCGCCTCCTCCGGATAGTCGGGAATCGGATCTTCTCCGTAATGTGCGTAGGCGGACGTCAGGCCCGCGCCCGTGCCGGAGCCGCGATGGTCGAGGCCGTTGCCATGTCCCGACGAAGCGGCGCCCCCACCGTTCGCTTGCGGCCCCGATTTCGAGCTTGTCGAAGCCTGCATCGGCTTTGCGGGCGCTACAGCCGCCGTATCATTGCGAGGCGCCTCCGGAGCGGGCGGAGTAACCGGCGCAAGCGCGGCCTCGCGTGCGGGATGAGGCGCGAGAGCGTCGAGCGCGGCATGACGGACGCGCGGCTTTTCCCTGTGCGCGAGGGTCCGCCGACGAACGCGCTTGTGAGTATGCGGCCGCATATGCGCGCGGACGATACGACGGCGCACGGGTGCTTTCGTTTTCCCGTGATTCGGTTTGGCGGACTCCGATTTCGGCGCTTCGAGACGGGCAAGCGCGGCGCCGCGCCCGGAGGAGCCAGGGTTAGTGCCGGCGCCGGTACCGGACGGGCCGACGTGAAGGATGATCCAGTCGGCGCGCGGGTGAACGGCCGGCGTGGCGAAATAGGCGATCGCGAGGAGTGCGAGCGCGTGGGCCGCTATCGAAGCGCCGAGCGCGAAAATCCCGCGCCGGCCGGAACCCGGCGGTGACAAATCGGGATGCTCTTTTGCGGATCGCCTGTCGTCCACTGATACTCCCGCCGAGGGACGAACCACGGGTCAGGAGACGACTGCGAGGCGTCGGAATCGGAGACGCACGCGCGGAAGAACGTTGACTCCTGAAGCCTCCCTCACCCGCGAAGGTCCAATCGGCTCGGACGATTCGGCCGGTTTCCTGACTCGGAGCGGACGCGCGAGCGCGCCGGTCCATACAGTTGCGGGGCAGTGCCGGCCTTTCACCGGCTTCCCCGTCCGAATCACCTAGAACACTACGCCGGCGGAACGTTGAGTCAATAGAAGAGCGCGGATCCGATGGCGCGGCTATCTGTCCCAGAAGTACGCGAAAAGCTTCAGACTTACTTAGCTTCGGCGGTCTTAGCGGATGAGAAAAGAGCGACTTCCACGCCTGAGAACTTTCTTACCTTCGGCGGTCCGTAGCGGCCGGAGAGTTCCTCCCGCACGGTGCGCGCGGCCGCCGTTGTGCTGAGCACGAAGCTCTCGTAGGCGCTGGTCGAACGGAGTAGGGTGGGGTTCGCATTCCTGTGCGGAGCGGGCCACGTTACGTGACTCAGGATCAACCACACCCGCCCGTGCGGCATCGTAACGGCCTTCAACAGGTGCGGATCCAATCCGTCGAAGAAGCTGCTTTCGATACCGTGTCCTCCGAGGCGGAACGCCGAGTTCCAGTTCGGGTACACGATTTTGGGGAAGTCCGCCGGGTTTGCGAGATGTTGGCGATAGTAAGCCACTGGCCAGCGGCACTCGGCTCGGTAAACAATAACAGCATCTCCGGGACGCTCATGCTGGGCGACGTACGCCACCGCGTCGTGCCAGTTTTCCCTGCTGGGAGACCGGTAATAAGGGTAAGCGTCGTGCCATCCAAGCGCGATCATTGCGGCCGCGACCGCGACTGTCGCACTTTGCGGAGCAAACCTTCCGGCCAGCATGATTCCAGCCGCGGTCAGCGTCACGGTAAATGGCAGGCATTCAATAAGGTATCTGTCTATAAAAAGTGGTGTGACCAGAGATACCACGCTTGTCAAAGCAACCGGCACGAATGCGCACAGCGCCAGGAACCATATTTGATTGCGATAGCTGTTACCGCTCAGCGCAAACGCGAGGGCGGCTAAAATTCCTCCTCCGTACAGCGACTGAAGAAGAAGACCGCTTCTGCCGCCAGGCCCGCCAGCCTCGAATGCAAAGAAGGCCAGTAAAGAATGTACATTTGTGGGCGGGATCCAATTGGTTGGCCCCTGTCCCATCGCCATGGCCGCCACGAAAGCGGGCAGCGCCAGAAATCCAAAGATTACCGCGCTCGCCGTGAGCCGGAGCGTAACCTTCTGTCCCGGTTTGAATAACCAAAGCGAGACCAATTCCGCCGGCAAGATCAGGATTCCGAACAGATGTGCGTACACGCTGAGCGCGCCGAAGACCACGTAGCCCGCGCAATTGCCAGCCGAAGGACGTCTCAGAGCCCTGACGAAGAACAACGCCGACAGGCTGGCAAGAAAAAACAAAAGCGCGTAGGCCCGCGCTTCCTGCGCATATACTATAGCCGAGACGTTTACCGTCATCAGGATGGCCGCGAGCGCGCCGGTCTTTCTATCAAATAGTTCAGCGCCGAGTATGTAGACAACCGGGACGGTGAGCGTAGAAAACACGGCGGAAGGAAACCGCAAGGCGAACTCACTGGAGCCCGCCACAGTGGTCCAGCCGTAAAGGATCACGTAGTAGAGTGACATCAAAGGGAAGGAGTGCCGCATCAGCAGTTCGAACCGTGGCCAGGCACTGGCCACTACCTGTGCGGTCTGGCCTTCGTCAAGCCACAGGCTTCTGGAGCCAAGGGAGAGCAACCTTAAAATCAGGGCCACTGCGGTAATGGCGATTACCAGCGCCGCCCGAGTGGCCGGGCGGGACGCGGCCGCAGACAAGGTCTGGCGAGGCCGACTGTGAACCCTCATGGGCATTCCCTCCTTACACCCGGCAGCCGCCACGCGGGCGCTTTGTTCGAGTTGACTGACGGCACCGCCGAGCTCCCGAGTTTACTTTACGAATAGCCTGCGCCCAAATGCCCGCGCAAACGTGAGCGGATGAGTGAGCACAGTTATGACACGACCCACCAGCGTCGCGGGATCCCAGAACAGGCCAAGCTGCCTGAGCAGCGTGGATCGGTCATAGTAGACTCTCTCGACACCGATTCTGTCGTGCTCATCGAAAATATAAATCACACACACGGGCAACCTGATACGCCTGCCGGTGCCCGGCAAGCCCCGCCAGGTGCCCGTGTGTGTCCCGCTCATGACTTCCTCAGCAACCACCGCGTCGTCAGTTATGTACCAACGGACTAGTTCGTTATGGATGTCGGGAATGGCTTCGAGCAGGTCCCGGTAACGCGAGCGCGCCTCGTCGTGGCCCATACGATGGATGCCCCATGCCTCGTCGTCAAACCGGGTCTCCATGCCGACTGTATCGAGGATACCTTCGAGGTCATGCGCGCACTCACAGCGGAGATGTTCCTGAACAACTCGGCTTCGCACCAACCCTCGGTCGTCGTCTCGCTCTGCTTGCATATTGTCACCCTCCCGCCAGCCCATAGGAGAATAGAAATACTTCGCCATGCGGCGCCGCCATGCTCGGCGACTATAGCCATCCGTGTTCGCGATACCATGTCACGGTAGCCGTAACGCCGGCTGCCAGGTCGTACGCCGGGTCATAGCCGATCTCGCGATAGGCCTTTTGCCAGGAAACGACGCGATCATCGGAGAAGAAGTCAACGCTGCTACGGGCCAGTGGCGGGGGCCGGCTGATTGCATAGCCGAAAGCCTCCAGCCCGGTGGCCGCGAGCGTCGCGAGCGGGCGGGGAAGGCTCCATCGGGGCGGACGCACTCCCAGCGCATCGGCGATTGTCTTGACCAACTCCCGGAATGTCACCGGGCGCGGCCCAGCGATATTGTAGACGCCGCCGTTGCTTCCTCGGCGCAGGCAGGCGAGCATCCCGTCGATCGCGTCAGCGACAAAAGTCGGCTGACAGAGATGTCTGCCCGCGTCGATGTAAAAGAAACGGCCATCCCGAATCGCTCTGAAGAGCCGAAGAACTTGACGATCTCCGGGTCCGTAGATGAAACCCGGCCGCGCGACGACCATCGGGAGTCCCTTTGCGGCAAACGTCAGCGCGATCGTCTCGGCCGCCGCCTTGCTGCGCTCATAGGCATTGGTCGGCGCGAGTGGGGCTTTTTCGGTCGCCGGTTCCGGACCGGTCGGTCCGAGAATTCCGGGGCTGCTGACGTGCAAAACCCTGGGTTTGGCTCCTGTGGCAAACGCCGCCGCCATCACGTTGGCCGTGCCGTCGGCGTTTACGCTGTGAAGCACGCTCTCCGGCAGGCCCGGCCGGCCGAGCAGACCTGCAGCGTGGATGATCCATTGTGCACCGTCAAACAGGCCGCTCAGGCCTTTCGCATCGGTGATGTCGCATTCGTGCCAGGCGATTCGAACGTCTTCCAGTGACCCGCGATCGGACGCCTTTCGAAAAAGCGCATGAATCTCGGCTCCTTGCCTGGCCAGGGCCCGAGCGAATGCGCCTCCCAGAAAACCGGTGGCGCCGGTGACGAACACTCGCATGCCGGCACCCATCAACCCCGAAGCGCTCGCCGAATGGAGGGTTGCAGGGCCTGCTCGATCACGGGCTTCAGGGTCTTGTCGAGTGAGTATCGCGACGGATCGATGTCAAGCAGGCGAAAGGTTTCTGATGGATCATAGACAGTATCCATGGCGATTACGCCGAAAATCTCGCCCAAGGTCCGGATATCGAGTCTGGGGTTTCGGGAGCGAAGGGAATGGCGGAGCAGGGTGCTCACCCAGTGAGCGGGCGCTGGTATGCGCATCGCGGCCCCTCCCAGCGCTCGGCGAATCATCGCGTCCAATTCACGATTGGTAACAGTATAGGGATCCGCCACGACAAGGCGACTCAGGTTGGGCAGGCCATCGCGCTCGATAACGCGCCGCGCCACGTCAGTCAGCAGATCCATGTGTGCCAGATGATGGCGCGCGTCGCGCGGATACAGGCAAAGCGTGATTCGGCGGCGGGCCAGCTTGAGCAGCATATCCACCATGCCACTGCCTTCTTGCGAATAGAGGACGGCGGGGCGCAAAAAGACGACACGGAAGGAGCATTGCGCGGACATCTTCTCCAAATAGCAATCCTCTTCGAATTTCGCGCACGCGTAGGCCGCCGATGGAAAGGTCGTCGGGTTGGGTGACGAATGGTTACCCAGTCCATATCCCTTGCCGAGCACTGATGCGCTGGAGATGTGAAGCAACACGGCTCCTTTTCTAATCCATGGAACGAAGGCGGAAGTTGCTCCCTCGTGCGAGCGCCGATAATCGCCATAGTCGTAGCCCATCTGCACTCGAAAGCCCCCACAGTTGACGATGATGTCGGCGCGCTTTAGCAGCGCTTCGGCCTGCTTGATGTGCGTCTCGCCATTTTGGATTGGGCCGTAAACGACTCGTTGCGCCTGAAGCGCAGTTGCGAGGCCCCCACCCACGAATCCATCCGCTCCGACAACGACTATGAGTGGCTCTGTTGGCATCACGGCTTCGCCTTGGCCATCGCGACGCCTGGAACGCCGGCTGAGCGTTCCTCGGCTTCCTGGTAATTCATCACCGGCCGATACACACAACCGCAGCGCCGCCCCTGTGGACAGTCGGGAAGCGGCAAATGCGGAGCTTGCTCGGGTCGATAGGTCCTGCCGGGTGCAAGGCGGCGAGCGGCTTCACAGCAATCCGGTCCCGTTTGAATGGTTACGCCTGCAACGGCGCCCCGGGCCTTGATCCCCAACTTGTAGGCCGCCAAGGCTTCTTCAGCGTAGTGCTCCCGCTTTTCTGTCCGATGCTGGAAGCCGTTGAGCCAGGGAAAGGCGTCGTTGGAGTCGGCCCGGATGCCGGATGTCTCCGGCGCGGCCCGAAGATTTTTCCGCGAGGTCGCGGCGGTGCCGGCGGAAGTATTGTTCTCGATACCAGAGGAAGCTGGATTCGCCGGCATCCGAAGCAGGTTGGCGCTTGCTCGCGCCAGTGCAGGGACGTTTTGCAGAAGGTTGGTGTACGAGGCGTTGGCCAGCGTGCAATGGCATTCCTTTGCGGCGATGCTGCGGCGTACCTTCGCGATCTCCTCGCCGAACCAGATCCTCTTGAAGTCATAACCGTAGTCGCGCAGATTTCCGAGGTTGTCGGCGCGCACGCAGCAGGGCCAGACCGTGCCGTCCGAATAAATCTGGGCGCTGATCCAGCCTGCGTAGCAATCGATCACCTGGTCCTTCTCCTCCAGGATGCGCCTGACCAGTTTGTAGTATTCGATGCGCAACGCCTCGGTGAATCTCGCCATCCCGCGGAAGCGCTTTCCCTTCGCGTATGCGATGACGCGCTCGACGGCCTCTCCGTAGTCGGCGGCACTGGGCGTGATATGTAGTCCCACGGTGTCCAACTCAATGCGCGGTTCGGCGATCTCGGTTATGAACTGATCCACGCCGGAACGATCGGCGTAGCCGATAAGCTCGTCCACGTCATGAACGTTGAAGCGCGAGATAACGGAGTGGATACCCACTGTCAGGTTGCGCAGGCTGTTCCGAAGGCTGAGGAGCTGTTCCAGCCGGCGCTCGAACTTGTCGAAGTTGCCCGGAATGCCACGTATGAGGTCGTGCTTCTCGCCGACTCCGTCCAGCGACAGGTTGACGATCAAATGGCTGTCGGGGCATGAACGCGCGATGCGTTCCACCCTCTCGGGAATGGAGGAAAGGATGCTGTTGGTGGGTATATTGATGACGCCGGGCCGGCAGTGCTTGTACGCCAACTGGGCGAGCTCAACGATGTGCGGGTACATCAGGGGCTCGCCGCCGCTGATCGTGAACCAATATGGAGCCCGTCCCAAAGAGGCGAGAATCCTGTCCCACTCATCGAGCGTCAACTCGTCCTCGCGCTTCATCCAGATGTTGCAGGTGAGGCATCGGGAATTGCATTTCGGAGAGGGTGAGAGTGTAAGGTTGAGCGGGAGCATCCGGGGCCGGCCAATCCGGCGGTACAGCGTGAAGAGGGGAACGCGCGCCAGGACCTGAGCCATCGAGTTCATTTGAAACTAACGTGTCCGTTGGCTGGCTGCTCTATAGCCGATGTGTCCGGCCGCTTGGTCGTGCCGGCGATTTGCCATATCGAATGGTCGCGCCTGCGCTTGTAGTCATACCATCCGAGGAAGCGCCCGTATGCCTCGAGGGTGGCTACGGCCCATGTCCAAAGGAACGCACGGGGGCGCCGGTCAAGGTGGCGTATCACGAGTCTTACGATGTTGATGCCGTTCAGCGTGGCGACGCGATAGCCCACATTGTCGCGCAAGGCCAGGTGCCCCGCGTAGATACGGCGGCGCTGACGAATGAAGTCGTCAATCGTGTCGGGACCCTTGTTGTAAACGACTGCCGCGCCGACATATTGAACAGTGTATCCCTGTCCGCGGATTATCGACTCAATGCTTGCTTCATCGACGGCGGTGCGACGCGGAATGCGCTCGAAGATTCGTCGGAATGCTATGAGTTCTCCGGCCTTGAAATCGATAAGATTAATCAGATGATGCAGGTTCCAGAGCAGATGCGCGGCGAAACCCATGAACCGGTTCGGATCATTGGTCGGCACGAGCCGGCACGAAGTCATGGCTACTTCGGGGTCGGCAAACGGAGCCACAACCTTCTCTATCGCGTCGCTCGCCGGCACCAGGTCGGCGCTGCAGAGGACTAATATCTTCTCCCGGGTGTGGGAGAGAAAGTAATTCACCGCCGACGCCTTTCCCTCGCGGCACTCCTGTACCAGAAGGTGAATCCGTGGTTCCCGCTTCGCCCATGCTTTGACGATGGCTTCCGTATCGTCGGTGCAGCCGCTGGCCACAACGACGATTTGGGTGAGCGTCGCGGCGTCCATCCGCTGCGAAACAACATTCTCAAGGAGACGGCCCAGGTTCGCCCCCTCGTTATGAGCCATGATGCCCATCGCGAATCTGATTGGTTCGCGGCGAACTCCGTTCTTGGTTGGTCGTCTCACGGTGTTGCCCGGCGATGACCGCGGCTGCCCGGGCGGTCAGGTTGCGAAGCGGCGGCCAAAACGCCCCACGAAACATCCAATGCGTCGCAGTGTGACAAGGTTGTAATATTAAGTCAAATCAAGTAAAGAAAAGGGCACAAAAAGGCGAGGCGCCTAGCAAGGGCGTGCGGTGAATGGCGATGCGCGGGATGCCGCTGGTTCATGCGAGAGCCGAGCGGGTTCTAACGCCCGCCGAACTGGTCCAATACGAGGCCAGGGGACCAATCCCCAAATAGCGTTGTTGCGCAAATGACTCGATGGAACCGCGTTGATGCCGCTTGCGCTGGCGATAGCGAGTCCGGGGATTCGTCGCCAGGTCCGCACGCGGCCGGGGCCAAGCCTGCGGCGCGCGAAAATCCGATGGTTAGGGCGCGCCCGCGCCATCCGTACCGCGGTTTTGCTCTGCGCCTCGGACTCGGCGCCGGCTTGATCGCGTTTTTACTCTGGCGCTACGACGCGCGGTCGATCCTGCAAGTGCTGGAGCACGAGCGGCCACTGTATTTTCTCGCCGCGAGCCTTCTGTACGTGGCCGGGCAGGCGCTTTCCGCGTACCGCTGGCGACTGCTGGCGGCACTCGTCGCGGTTCGAGCGTCCTTCGCTGATTTCTTCTCCTATTACTTCATCGGGATGTTCACCAACCTCTTCGTTCCGGGGCTGATCGGCGGGGATACTGCGCGCGCCCTGTACCTCGGAAAGCGCTGTAAGTCGATCCGAAGGGCGTTCGCTTCAGTCATCGCGGACCGCGGCGTCGGGTTGCTCGCGCTGTGCTGGTTCGCGGCTGGCGGCGTGCTCGTC
>JAJYMR010000323.1 GCA_021786815.1 Deltaproteobacteria bacterium | reverse complement strand
CCACGCGCCCTGTCCGGCGTTGCGGGCTTCTCGCTTTACCTCAACCAGGGCCGCAACCCGTACGGCAACTGAGGCTCATCAGGCGGGCTGATTTGAAGCCGCACAGCGAATCAGGCGCCCAGGCTGAATCGGCCCGTTGAATCTGCCGACGCGCGGTCACTTGCGGCCAATAAAAACCACTCGGCATCCTATTGCCAATTTGACGGTATCATGATACTTACAGTTTGTAAGCGTAGTGATTCTGACAGATTGTTGATAATCTTTCCGCCTGGACGCTTCCGGCGGGGGGAGAGTAACAACCAATGGCGCGTACCAAAGAGCGCACTTTCGGACAGGTGATTCGCGACCGGCGCCGTCAGCTCGACCTGACGCAAGAGGACGTCGCCCGGCGAATCAAGACATCCACCCCTTACGTCGGACATCTGGAGTCCGGCAAACGCCATCCGTCGGACAAAATCGTCTCGCGGCTGGCCGAAGTGCTCGGGCTGGATCGGCGCGAGTTGTTCTTCCTCGCCAATCCACGCGCCCAGGCGCTTCTCACCACCGAGGAGCAGGCGCCCGACAACTCGGCGTGGGAGGATTTCCGCGGTAACGAGCAGTTGCGGCGCATCCACAACATCAGCGGCGAAGAGATGGAGATGCTGTCGCGGGTGGCCCTGATGGGTGAAGTCCGCTCCCAGCGCGACTTCGTCTACATCCTGACCACTATTCGCCAGGCCCTCGGCCGCTAGTCGCTCCTCGCTTCCTGCTGAGCCACGAGCCCGCCCGCCCAAGCCGACGCCCACGCCGCGGCGTCCGGCTGGCGCTTTATTGCGCCCCGGCCGGCGGGTTTCGCGGGGCCGAGCATGAAAAAACCGGCCCCGGCGCACGCACCCGGCGCGCAATCCTCTCACTGGCCCGCGCGCTACACGGTGGTCGGCCTGTTCTCGCTCGCCACCGTGCTTTGCTACGTCGACCGCGTAAGCATCTCGGTCGCGATAATCCCGCTCGCGCGCGAGCGCGGCTACGACGCCGCGACCCAGGGCCTGATCCTGTCCGCCTTCTTCTGGGGCTACGTCTGGCCGCAGCTTTTGGGCGGATGGATGGCAGACCGCTTCGGCGGCAGGCGGGTCCTCGCGGCGGGCGTGGCCCTGTGGTCGCTCGCAACGCTCGTCACGCCCGCGGCCAGCGCCGCTTTCGCCCTTCTGTTCGCCGCTCGGGTCCTGCTTGGACTTGGCGAGGGCGTCAACTTTCCCGCCATCCATAGTATCGCCGCACGATGGACGCGCGCGGGCGAGCGCTCGCGCGTAATCTCGCTCAACTTCAGCGGGATGTACCTGGGAACGGTCCTCGCCCTGCTCGCGAGCCCGCCGATAATCGTCGCGCTCGGATGGCCGTGGCTGTTCTACCTGTCGGGCGCGCTCGGTCTCGTGTGGGTGGCGAGCTGGCTCCTGAGCGTCACCGACACGCCCGAGCAATCCCCTCGCGTCGCGCCTGCGGAACTCGACACGATTCTTGCCGACCGGCCCGAAGCGCCGGCGGCCGTTGCGATCCCGTGGAAGAAGATGATGCGCGAAAAAGCGGTGTGGGCGATCGTGCTCGCGCATTTCTGCAGCAACTTCGGCTTCAACATCCTGCTGCTATGGCTTCCAACCTATCTCGACCGCACCTTTGGCGTTCCGCTCGCGCGGGTCGGCGCTTACGCGCTGGTTCCTTGGATTGCAACCTTCTTCGCGAGCAACGGCGCGGGATGGCTTGCGGACTGGATGCGATGGCGCGGCGTGCGGGTGGGGACCGTGCGCAAGAGCCTTCAGGCCGCGTCATTCGTGGGCGGAGCGCTTCCGCTGCTCGCGCTTCCCGCGATATCGTCGCCGTGGGCCGCAATCGCGATGGTCACGATTTCGGCGGCGTTCAACGGCGCCGGGCTTGCCGCTTACGGCGTGAACCATCTCGACGTCGGACCGCGTTACGCGGGCGTGCTGATGGGCGTGTCGAACACGATCGCCGCCATTCCCGGAATCGTCGGCGTCGCGGCCGCGGGCTTCATCCTGAGGGCGACCGGCTCATTCGCGGCCGTGTTCGACGTTATCGCGGCCGTCTATCTGCTCGGGATGGCCGGATACGTGGCGTGGGCAAGCGGTGAAGTGCGGCTGCAATAGAGAATCGCGCGCGGTTGGCGTCAACCCGCCAGTGCCGCTATAGGGAGATTTACCCGCCCGAGATGGCTCGCCGAATGCCTGAAGTGCAAGCACCGCCTTCCTCCTACCGATGGGTCATCGAAGTTCTGCTCTTCCTTACCCTGATCTGCGAAACGCTAATCTGGCTCGCACCCGCGCCGATCCTCGGCCCGATCATGAAGAGCCTCAAGCTCTCGCTCGCACACGCGGGGCTTGTCGTCTCGATAATCGCGCTTTGTATCGCGGTGTTCTCGATGCTCGGAGCGGTCGTGATGCAGCGGATGGGCGCGCTGCGCTCGATGGTGGTTGGCCTTTGGATAATGGCTGGCGCGCAGTTCATGAGCGGGTACAGCCGGAGTTTCGCGCAACTGCTCGGATGGCGCATCGTGCAGGGAATCGGCTTCGGACTCGTGATCGCTCCGCCCGGAGCGCTCGTGATGCAATGGTTCGGCGAGCGCGAATGGCCGTATATCAACATGTTCAACGCGCTTTGCTCGTACGTCGGCCTGGCCGCGGTTTACACGATAACGGCGCCGCTTTATCTCGCCGCGCACTCCTCGTGGAACGCGGTGCTCCGCTACTACGGCCTCGGATGCCTCGGCGTGGCGCTGCTATGGACCGTCCTTGGGCGCGAGCGCGCCGGCCCCAAGCCCACGGCCGCCGCGCGAAGTCCGCTCGGGGCGACGCGCGAATCGGTGGTGCGCGAAGTCGTGAAAATGCGTGACATCTTGCTCGTCGCGATAGGACTGTTCGGCGGAATGTGGGTCTTCCAGCTTTATGCCACGTTCCTGCCGCAATATTTCCGCGAATATCGGGCGATGGGGCTGACCCAGGCTTCGACTCTTACCGCCGTGCTGCCGCTTGCGGGAATCTTCGCGGCGGTCGGCGGCGGGTTTGCCACCGGCATTACCGGGCTTCGCAAGCCGTTTACGTGGCCCGTCTCGCTCCTGATGCTGCTCGGAAGCGTCGGCACGATCGTTTTGCCGGACCGCGGCTGGATAACGGTTTCGCTCGTGATGGTCGGAATTGGCGCGGCCGGCACGCTCGCTCCGATCACGACGCTGGTGATGGAGTTGCCCGGGATGACACCCGAGAAAATGGGCACGGCGCTCGCCTTCGTATGGTCCGTTGGCTACGCCGCCGCGTTCATCGCGCCGTTCCTGGGCGGCGCGCTCGCGTCGGTCGTGGGACTCAGGAGCGTGATGCTCGGTTTCCTGCTATTCCTGGCGCTTCCGTTAATCACGATGTACCTGCTGCCGGAGACCGGCCCCGGCCGCACCCGCACGATGCCCGATCGAGCAGCCGCCTCATAATCAGATTCCATTGGCGTGAGGAGAAGTTCAGTCCATGCGCACCCGCAACAGGAAAGCGACCCTTGCGCCAGTCCCGGTAGGGGCGCCGGTCAGCTGCCGGGGTTCTGAAGCCAGGTGGCCTTGCCTCTCCCGTGTCGGGAGAGGCAAGGAAGAGACTGGAGCCACGAGAAGAGCTAGCCGCCGTTGTTTTGCATCGAGGCGACCTTCACCAGCGCCTCGTGCAGAAGGCCGTTGGAAGCGATCATCCCCGAACGCACCGTGCGCCTCTGGTTGAAGCGCATCACGCGCCCCTTAATGTCCGTCATCATTCCGCCCGCTTCGGTGACGAGCGCCGCGCCCGCCGCGATATCCCATTCGTTCTTCGGCGTGCGAGAGAAAGTCGCGTCGGCCTTCCCGCCCGCCACCAGCGCAAGCTTATAGGCGACGCTTCCGGTCGGGCTCCACATCAACGTTCCGTTAAAGACTTCCCATTCGCCGCGCGCCGTCTCGCTTCGGCTCGCGAGCACGCGGGCTCTCTTGAGCACGCGCGTTCGCGTGACGCGGGCCGCGCCGTCGTTCAGATGGCATCCCATCCCGCGCGCCGCCCAGAACATCTCGTCCTTGATCGGGTTGTAGGTGATTCCGAGAATCGGCACGCCGCGCTCGACCAGCGCGATCGCGACGCAGAACTCGGGTATGCCCTTGATGAATTCCTTGGTGCCGTCGAGGGGATCGACGATCCATGCGCGCCGGCATTTGAGCCGTTCCTTCGTGTCGGCGGTTTCCTCCGAAAGCCATCCGTAGCCGGGGAACGCGCGCGTCAGGATTCGCTTTATTGCGCGGTCGGCCTTCAAGTCCGCGGTCGTGACCGGATTGTCGTAGCCCTTGGAGCCGACCTTGTACGAACCGTGCTTGTAATAGCGCGAGAGGATCTCTCCCGCGGCGAGTGCCGCCTTGCGCGCGAACGCGACCTCGCGTTCCAGTTCCGCTTCCGCTTCGCGCGGTTTCGCAGTCTCGGCGCGCTTGCGCCCTGACGCGAGCCTTTGCGAACCGGTCTCCGCGACGCGGCCCTGTTTGGAGCCTTTCTCCGATGCCATCGGTTACGACCTGGCGAGGGCAGCGGCCTTCTCGCGCTTGCGCTTTACCTTGTTGTAGGCGTCGGTCACTATCGCGAGCATCTCGTCGCGCTTCTCGTAAAGACGGCGCGGCTTGCGCGGACGCCGCCGTGCGAGCGCGTAGGCGGTGATTATCGGCAGCGCGACGGTCGAATCGACGTAACATACTACAGAATCGGGCAGCCGCTCAGGATCGATTTTTCCCCAGCTCACGGCCTCCGACGGCGTCGCGCCGGAAAGCCCGCCCGTGTCGGGCCGCGCATCGGTGACCTGCAGGAAGTAGTCGTGCCCCTTCTCCGACACGCCCATCACTTCCTGAATCTGCGGCTCGGTCTGGAGCACGAAATTTTTCGGCGAACCGCCGCCCAGGATGAAGACCGCGCTCTTGCCGCCGCTCTTCTTCGACCAGTAAACGATCGACGCCGTCTCGTTGACGTCGGCGAGCGGATCGAGTCGGAGCGCCTTGCCCTCCATTTCGAGCAGCGCCAGGTTCATCCCGATCGACGAATCTCCCGGCGACGACGTGTAAACCGGCACCGCATGCCGGTAGGCGGCCGCGAGCAGCGACTTGCCCTTGAGCTTGAGTATGCGCTCGCGCTCGGCGACGTAGCGCCCGGCGCGGTGATGGAACTCCGCGGTGCTCATCGGGCGCTGAAATTCTTCGTTGGCCGCAATCTGGCGGAAGAACGCGTCGGTATCTAGCAGGACGTGGTAATCGAAGAAAATGTCGTAGATTCGCACCACGCCTTCGTTGCGCAGTGCGACGTCGTCAGCCTCGGCAGTCCCCTGGTACATCTTCAGCCCGAGCCCGAAGTGCGTGTCGTGGTAGAGATTGGCGCCGGTCGAGACGACCCAATCGACGAAGCCGTTTTCAATTAGCGGAATCAGGCAGGACATCCCGAGCCCCGCCGGCGTGAGCGCGCCCGTGACGCTCATGCCGATCACGACGTCGGGTTCGAGCATCTTTTCGGCGAACAGCCTGCATGCTTCGCGCAGCCGTCGCCCGTTGTAGGCGAGAAAAGCCGCGTCGACCAGTTCCGCGGCGGTCATCTTGCCGTCGACCGGCCGTGGCTCGATAGGCGAGCCGCCGAGCAGCCGGGATCTCCTTCTCTGGGCCATCGTTTCTCCTCGCAGAAATGCTCCCGTCCCGCCGCGAGGCCGACCTTGCCGCGTCAGGGAAGCTTGAACCTCCGGAAACCGCGGGGGAAAAGAGGAGCCGTCGAAATCCTAGCGACGACAGGGACTGGTTTCCATCCTTTCGGTTTGCCCGGCACAATTTCAATAGCCTAAGATTTGGCTGGGGTATTATCTCCTGCTTGGGGGTAAGGGGCGATGGCCGTTATCGCGATCAACCAGCAGATCGGCAGCCGAGGCGTCGAGCTGGGCAGGCTCGTCGCTGAGCGGCTCGCCTACCGGTTCCTCGGACGCGACGATCTCGTGAGCGAAGCCTCGCGCGTCTACAACGTCGACCCCAGCCACTTTCTCATCATCGACGAACGCCAGCCCAGTTTTTGGGAGCGCTCGAAGGCCGAAACCGAGCGCCTGCTCTCGTTCCTGCGCTCGGTGCTGCTCAGGGAGATGGCGGCCGACCAGGTGGTGTACGTTGGAAGCTCTGGCGCCCATCTTCTGCCCGAATGCGGATGCGGCCTTCGGGTGCGCCTGGTCGGCACTTTCAAAGGGCGTGTGGAGCGCGTGATTGCCGACGAGGGGCTCAGCCGCGCGGCCGCCGAAAAGCGAGTGCGCGAGCACGACCGCGAAGTTCGCGCCCGCGCCCAGGCCGTAATCGGAGTGGACCTCGACGATCCCGCCTTCTACCATCTGGTGGTCAACACCTCGATGGTGCCGATGGAGGCGTTCGCCGAGGCGCTGAAGGCGTGCACCGCACGGCTCGACTCGCATCACGCCGAGGGCTTCCAGAAGCTGCGCGACGCGGCGCTCGCCGCGCAGGTTCACGCCGCGCTTCTGACGCATCCCAAGTTCGGTTCCGCGCAGGTCTCGGTTCAATGTGCGCGCGGCCTTGTGCGGCTGAACGGTCCCGGCCTGGTCGCGCCATGGAGCGAACTGGCTGAGCGCGTCGCCCGCCAGATCGACGGTGTGCGGGAGGTCCGGGTGGACTCCGAAGAGCCGCCGATGCCGTACCGTTCCGAGTAGCTTCGCCATCCGCGTTCCCTATCCAGCCCCTTACGCGCGAAACAAGCTCGTGCTATCGTCGCGCTCCCTTGGAACGCGATGGAAAATCTGATCATCCTGCTCGCAACTGGAATTTATTCGGGCTACGCGCCGGTTGCTCCCGGCACGGCCGGTTCGGCGGTCGGCGTGATTCTCGGCTACCTGGTGTGCGCGCCGATATGGCGGCGCTCGCCGCTCGGTTTCGCGCTCGGTTTTGCGATCGTCTTCGCGCTCTCCTGCTGGATAGCGGGCCGCGCCGAGGAGATTTTCCAGCAGCGCGACTGCCCGCATATCGTCCTCGATGAAGTGCTCGGGATGGTCGCCACGATGTACCTGAATCCGCTCGGATGGCCGTGGCTCGCGGCAGGCTTCGTGGCGTTCAGGTTGTTCGATATTATCAAGCCGTTTCCGGCGGGACTGATCGATCGCCGCCTCGGCGGCGGGTCGGCGGTGATGCTCGACGACCTGGCGGCCGGGGTTTACGCCAACCTGGCCGTGCGGATTCTCGCACGCCTGGTTTGAGCGCGCCCGCTCAAGTCCCGCAAGCCGCGCTATCGCGGGAGGCATAGATGATTCAGCGTGCCGTAATCCTTTCCACCGGCGACGAACTCACCACCGGTAAGGTCGTCGATACCAACTCGAACTACCTCGCCGACAAGCTCCACGAAGTCGGGATCGATCTGGTGGCCGTAATCACGGTCGGCGACGTGCCCGAACGCCTCGAATGGGCGTGGCGCTCCGCGATGGGGATGGCGGACGTGGTAATTTCGACCGGTGGGATCGGCCCGACCGCCGACGACCTGACCACGGAGACGATCGCACGCATCACCGGACGCCGCCTGATACGCGACGAGGCGACCGTCGAGCACATGCGGCGGATCTTTTCTTCGGTCGGGCGCCCGATGCCGGAAAACAACCTGAAGCAGGCCGACTTCCCCGAGGGCGCCGAGATAATCCCCAACCCTCTTGGCACCGCGCCAGGCTTTCAGCTTCCCGTGATGGACGGCGAGCGCATCACGCATCTCGTCGTCCTGCCCGGCGTGCCGCGCGAGATGAAGCCGATGATGGAGAACTGGGTCATCCCGTGGCTCAGGGACAACCGCGGCACCGACACGGTTTTCGCCGTGCGTATCTTCCAGACCTTCGGCATCAGCGAGTCGGGACTCGACCAGGCGGTCGCGGGACTGATCAAGCCCGAGGAAGGGCGCGTGGCCTTCCGCGCGAGCTTTCCGCAGATTTCGCTGCGCGTCACGGTCGAGGGCAGACCAGGCGAGGCCGAGCGCCGGCTCGAGGAACTGGCCGAGCGCGTTCGCGCAAAGGTCGGCCATTTCATTTTTGCCGAGGGCGACGCCTCGATGGAGGAAGTCGTCGGGCAGCTCTTCACGAAGCGCGGGCTCAAGCTCGCGGTTGCCGAGTCATGCACCGGCGGCCTCATCGGCCATCGCCTGACCAACATCCCCGGCAGTTCGCGCTATCTCAAGGCCGACTTCGTGACCTACTGGAACGACATGAAGAGCGAAGTGCTCGGCGTCAGCGCCGATACGCTCGCGAAACATGGCGCGGTCAGCGAGGAGTGCGTGCGCGAGATGGCCGCCGGGGCGCGAAAGCGCGCCGGGGTCGACGTCGCGATAGCGACCTCGGGCATCGCCGGCCCCGAAGGCGGCACGCCCGACAAGCCTGTAGGCACGGTATGCGTCGCGCTCGATTCCGAGAACGTCACAGTCTCGCGGCGCTATCAGATGCGCGGGACACGCGACTGGGTAAAGCTGCTCACCTCGCAGGTTGCGCTCGACTGGCTGCGCCGCTACGCGCTCGAACTGCCGATCGCGGAATCGCAGCTTTTCCGCCGCTAGGGGTGCGCGTTCGCCGCACGCTCAACACGCGCGCGGCGAACGGCTCGACCTCAGCCCTGAACGGCGCTTCCGTTCGAGGCTGGCGCTTTCACGAACGCGTCCATCGGAACCAGCGGCGGACGGCGCCGGCGCTTTAGTTCCTCGAGTTCCGCCTTGGCCTTCGACTCGGCGTTGGCGAGGCGAATCTCCTCGAGCTTCTCGGCGAGTTCCGCGCCCTGAAGTTCGCGGGCGACGCCCGCCTGCGAGAGCGTCTGCTGTATCGACTCGCGCACCTCTTCGAGCGCGCGCACGTCCTCGTCGTATGAAAGCTCTTCGAGCGCGTGCTGAATCCTGACGCGCGCCTGCGCGTTGCGAAGCCGCGCCACCATACGCACCTTCTCGACCTTGAGCTTCTCGATCTCGCCCTTGAAGCCGACCAGGTTTTTCTTCGCGTCCTCGGCCTCGCGCGTAAGCTCGGCGAGTTCGTCGCGCAACCGCCCGCAATCGGCTTCGAGTTCGTGCTTGCGACGAATCAGGACAAGCGCGATCCCGTCCTCGTTCATGTCGGCCGCCTGCGAGGCCTGTTCGTTGACCTCGCCAAGCTCCGCGGACTTCGCCCTTAGCTCGCGTTCGAGCTTGTTGCGCATGTAGATCACGCCCGCGGCCGCAGTCTTGAGCTGCTGATAGCGGCGCACGCGCTCGGCGATCGCGGCTTCGTACACGGCTTCGGGATCGCGCGCCTCGTGCGACTTAAGCCAGCGGCTCATCTTGCCTCCGACGAGACTGAAAAATCTCCTGAAGAACATCTCGATGCCTCCTCGACGCCGCAGCGTCCGCGGTTACGCCGCGCCCGTCCGTTGGATTTGAAAACGATTCACAGCCAGCGCCTGACCCTGGCCTTGTACTCCGCGTAATTCGCTCCGAACGTCCGCTCCATCGTCGCCTCTTCACGCGGGATCACCACGCGGTCTATCACGAAAAAGAACGCAAGCGGCGCAAGGAACATCGGGAGCGACCCGACGTACAACGCAAGCCCGAGCAGCACCGTCGTGAGCCCGAGATACATCGGGTTGCGCGTGAACGTGTACGGCCGGAGCCTGATGAACGTGGCCGGCTCGCCGTAGGGATTTTTCGTCGTGCCGAGCGCGTTGAAGATCGAGGCCGCCGACACCATGATCGCCGTCCCGGCCGCGACCACGAGCATCGCAAGGAAATGATGCGGCCAGTGGAAGACGCGTATTGCGGGCACCAGAAAATTCAGCCCAAGCGCCGCGAGCAGAACCATCCCGGCCAGTGCGGGAGGACGGATTTTCATCGTGTCGGAGTCCATCGTCGATATGCCCTCCGCGTGGGTCGTCATTCGTCCTCGGAGCGAAGCCCCAGTTCGGCGACGCTTATCCCGAGCTCGCGCATTTTTTGCTGAAAGCTCTGCCGGTACATCCCGACCCGCTCGGCGGCACGCGAGATGTTTCCGCCGGTGGCCTGGAGCGCCCGCACGAAGTATTCGCGCTCCCATCCGGTGACGAATTTTTCCTTCGCCTCGCGAAAACTGAGTTCTTCGCTCTCGGCCGCGCGGGCGGCTGAATCCGCGCTGTTCGCGCCCGCGGCGCCGCGCGCTAGCGCACCGTCGGATTCCGCGGAGCCGAACAGATCGGCCGGCGTTATCTCGTTTGCGGACGACAGAATCACGGCCTGTTCGAGCGCCGCGCGCAGCGAACGGACGTTTCCGCGCCATTCGTTCTCGACGCACGCGCGCATCGCCTCGGGCGTGAGCTGCTTGGCAGGCGTGCCGAATCGCCTGCACGCGTCTTCCAAAAAGAACTGCGCAAGCAGCGGGATGTCCTCACGGCGGTTTCGAAGCGGCGGCACGCGAATCTCGACGACCTTGATCCGGTAGTAGAGATCCTCGCGAAATCGCCCGTCGGCGACCATCGCTTCGAGGTCCTGGTTGGTCGCGGCGATAATTCGTGCGTCTACGGAGATCGGCTGGTTGCCGCCGATCCGTTCGAACCGCTTTTCCTGGATCGCGCGCAGCAGTTTCGCCTGGGTCTCGAGGCTCATGTCGCCGATCTCGTCGAGAAACAGCGTGCCGTCGTCGGCCGCCTCGAACTTCCCGGCCCGCCGCGCGACCGCGCCGGTGAACGCGCCCTTTTCGTGGCCGAAAAGCTCGCTCTCGACCAGCTCGCGCGAGAACGCCGCGCAATTGACCGCGACGAACGGCCCCGACGCGCGCGGACTGCGAAAATGA
>JAJYMR010000246.1 GCA_021786815.1 Deltaproteobacteria bacterium | reverse complement strand
CATCATGCCCAGCATCGAGAGCCGCAGCAGCGACGCAACCGCCTGGCAGTAGCGGAAGCGCTCGAAATCCAGCGGCGCCATCGCGTGATACAGCGGAATGTACAGCGACGTGAAGGTCGCGCGCAGCGTGTTGCCCGCGAGGTTGTCGCGCATCCATCGCGGATGCTCCATCGCCGACGACGACAGGATCGCGGCCGTCATCGCGGCGTCCAGATGGCGGTCGCCGATATCCGTGTTGACCCAGTCAATCACGCCCGTCACCCGAACCCCGCTCACCATCACGTTCTGCGGATGATAGTCCATGTGGACGATCGATGACGGTGCGTCGCGGAAGTAGGTGGAGCGCATGCGCAAGCGGTCCAGCGCTTCGCGAAGTCCCGGCAGCGGCCCGTTCTCTACCCGTTCGGCGATCAGCGCGAGCAGGCGGTCGAGCAGCGGCGCCGAGGTCGAAGCGTCGGCGCCGGCGTAGGCGCGCGGAACCTCCGCCAAGGCACCCTGGCGCGGGTCGAGCCGATGGAGCCGGGTCTGCGCGCGCACGAACGCGAAGAAGCCGAGACTGAAGGTCCTGAAAGCGCTCGGAAAGCTTCGCACCGCGAACAGCGGACCTCCCGCAACCCGTTCCATCACGAGAAACGGCGCGCCCAGCGCGTCGTGCGCGAGTTCGAACAGGTAAGGACGCGGCACACAGTAGCCGGCCTCGTAAAGCCGGCTCATCGTCAAATGCTCGCGCTGGCCTTTTTCGTCGGCGAACGTTCCCTGGTAAAACCGCAGGACCATCGGACGGCCCGGCGGGATCGACTTGAAGCGCGGCGACGCGCTCGCGATGGAAAACTCGAAGACCGTCGTTTCCCATCCGCTCGCGAGCACCTTCAGGCTGGCGAGGCGGCTTTCGAGATAGTTGGAAAGCCCGTTCCGTATCCGGTCGAGATAGAGCACCTGTGTCCAAGCCCCGGGGCAGAGTCGCGAAGAGGCTAATACAACCTTTCGGCAGCCGCAAACGAACTGACACGCGTGTCAGTTCGACGCCGAGGCACCGACCGCCGCGCATCTGCCGCGCCGCGACGCGCGCGTCTTGCGGCCGCTGCTACGGCTGCTGCGCGTGCTGCTCGCCCTGGCGAAGCTGTCTTATCACGTCGTTCGACTGGACCGGGCCGAGAGGCGGCTCGATATCGGGCCATCCGGGAAGTATTTCCGGAAGCGGCGGTATCTGAAGCCGCTCGGGCGGGATGGACGGTCGGCCGCCGCGGAAAAAGTGCTTCTGCAAGGTCGAAGTCAACAGCGGTCCACGCGTGTCGCTCACATCGACCGACACCTCGACCGAGAGCCCGATTCGAAGCGGCTTGTCGGCCGGCGGCGGTTGATTGAGCACGACCTTGACCGGGACGCGCTGAACCACCTTGACCCAGTTGCCGGTTGCGTTTTCGGGCGGGAGAAGCGAGAAGGCGGAGCCGGTACCCATGCTTATCGAATCGACGTGTCCCTTGTACACGTAGCCCGGATAGATGTCGGCCTGGATCTCGGCTTCCTGGCCGACCCGCACGTCGGTGAGTTGTGTCTCCTTGAAGTTCGCGGTGACGTAAAGCCTTTGGGTCGGAACGACTGCCATCAGCGGCTCGCCGGGTTGCACCCGATGGCCGACGTGGACGGTTTTGTGCGTGACGATCCCGGCCATCGGGGCGGTGATATGGGTGTGGCTGAGATCGAGCCGCGCGGCTTCAAGGGCGGCGGCGGCCTGCTCGACGATCGGACGGTCGTAGCGGGCGTGATCTTCCGTGTCTCCGCCGAGCGCCGCCTCGGCCTGGCTGACCTGATGCTGTGCGAGGGCAACGTTGGCCTTGGCTATCCGGTAGGCGGTAACCGTCTGGTCGTAGGTCTGCTGGGAAACGACATTGGCCCTGTGCAGTTCGGTTTCGCGATTGAAGTCGAGCTGAGCCTGCTTGAGCTGTGATTCGGCGAGGTTCAGGCCTGCCCGGGCTGCCGCAAGCTGGGCAAAGAGTTCGTCAACCGTCTGACGCGCGCGTGCGAGCTGAGCGCGGGCCTGGTCAACTCGAACCTGGAAGGTGCGCGGGTCGAGCGTGACCAGGATGTCTCCCTCCTTGACCTGCCAGTTGTCCTCCACATAAACCGCGCTTACCGTTCCCGCCAGGCGCGACGAGACCAGTGCCACGGTGCCGTCAACGTAGGCGTCGTCGGTCGAAACATGGCTTATCAGGTAACGGTAGTAACGAATCGCAGGCATGATTGCCGCGAGGATTGCAATTATTACGAGCGCCAGCACTACCCGGCGCATAAAACGCGATCTCATAGGTTCGTCAAGAAGCGGGAGCGGCCAGAGCCGTTGAAATGGTCATCCGAAGACAAACGCCCAATCGGACTAGCTATGCCGAAAGCGCCCGGTCTGTCAAATAAGCTAAACGATCGGTCAGGACGAGCTTTCTTCCCCCCGTAACGCTTACGGCTGCTGTATCGATATCGTAGGTCCTCCCGTCGCGCTTGCGACCACATGGCCGTTGATGATCAGGTCGACCACGAACGGACCGAAATTCTGTAGCTGATTGAGTTGAGCATCCACTTTACCTACCGGTTGGTCGAATAGGAACACAACGGGAGCGCGGTCGGTTATGATATAGCCCTGTTGGGTATCTTCCACCAGTCCGGTGAAGCGCTCGTTAGCAGGCCCCTTGACGAAAAACTGCACGTCCGGGTTCGCGGGCGGCGGCGGCGGTTTGAAGCCCGGAGCGTTGGGCGAACTCTGCAACGTCATTGTCGCGTAGGGGGCCGAACTCGACGCCACCTGCACCACGGTGTACCCGACCGTCAGTTCGAGGCTGAACAGTCCGCTGTCCGACGATTGCTTTGTGGCCACCATCCTGATCGGCAGGGTGCTGTTGACCACGACCACATCCTGGGGGACCACACCTTTCACCGTCCAGGTGGAAATGGCGTCCGATATCACGGCCGAAAAGGGCGTGCCGACCTGCCCGAGGATGCGGAAGCTCGTTCCAGGCGGCTTGTTCGGGGTGCTCCCGACGCCCAACTGATAAGCGCCGAACCCCTGGTTGCATCCCGCGACGCTCGCCAGCGCCAGGGCGGCCGCCAGGATACCTGAACAAATTCGAATCCAACTTCGCACGATTACTAAAGCGGATTAGCCGAAGAACCGGTGCACAGTCCGGGGCAACTCGAGGAACTGCTCCAGCAGGTGCTCGGGCAAGGGGTTGAGGTCGCTGCGGGCGCGGCGACGGCGACCGACTGCGACGAGCCCGTCGGCGTGCCGTTTTCCTCGCGCAGCAGCGTGTAACTGTCGGGCGGCAAGCATAGCGAATAATTCGTGTTGACCCCCGAATCGAGAAGGCCGGGCTCGGTCCCGAAGAGCTGAACGCCGTTCTTCGAAACTTCAACTGTCGTCTGCAAATCCGGGTTGTTCACGGTGCCTGCGACGCTCCCGTGGCCCACGCAGTCGAGCGCCGGAATTCCATTACCGATGTTAGTCGTCTGGCAGGCTGAAGTCGCGCCCGGGACATCGGAAAGAACCTCGATCGAGTGGCCCGGATAGAGCTCGGGGCTTCCCAGGTACGGATCGAGCGCCGAGGCAAACAGGTCGAACGTGCCGCCCACCGGCACGTTCAGAGTGAAGGGCACGCTGGTCGTGCCGGAACGAATGACCGCTGGGGCGGGAAGGGCGGACACAAGCTGGTTTGTGCCCGTGTTCTCGGCCATCACCTGCATCTGCACCGAATTTCCGGCCGGCAGATAGCCGGTGGTCGCGACGCTGCCTGTGATATAGGAGGTCGCGAGGCTCAGGCTGCAATTGACGGTGCTGGTGCTGCTGGTACAGGAGCCGCCGACCGAGGTCGCGTTGGCCTCTCCGAGAACGGTGTTGTAGCCGCTCGCTGAAACCTGGAGCCCCAGTTTCGCGCTGCTGCTTGGAAGCTTGAGCGGAACCTGCGAAAAGGGCGGCACAAGCGTCCGCGTGCCGGGAAGCGGGTATTCTCCCAGATTGTCGGTGCTCGCCGTCGCGACAATCACGCACTCCTGTGGATCGGACGAGCAATCGACGGGATTGTTCTGGGGCGGCGCGAAAAGCTCAAGCGTTGCGCCCTGGATTCCAGCTCCGGTGCACTGGTCGCTGATCGTTCCGCCAATCGCCCCATAGCCCGTCGCGTTTGCGTGGAAATTCTGCGTCACGTTGGCGCCGGGGGTGACAACCAGGTCGCGCACCGCGTCGTAGTCGAAGCCGCCGCCCGAAACGAACAGATCGTACGCCGTACCCGTCGCGGCGGCGGGCAGCGAAAGCGTGTAGCTGTTGCGCCCGACCACCTGCGTGCTTGCCACCACCGTCGAGGTTCCGGCGAGTTCTGCGGAGACCTCAAGCGGCCGCAGATGCACACCGCTCGCACTTCCCGAAGTGCTGACGGTGCCGCTGACAAGGCCCAGATAGGTGCCTTGGTTGGCCTGCGAGGCGGTCACGTTTATGGTATAAGGACCGCCCGACGTGGTCGGAGGCGAGATTATCTGGACCTGGAGATTGATGAGCAATTGCGTAAGGGTGCCTTTGCCTCCAACGCTCAGCCCGCCCTGTATCGGGAACGTGATGGCCTCCTGCGAGGTCTCGAACGCCATCGGGTAATTGATGCAGCCCTCGGCTCCGGACACGCCAAGACAGACGGGCACGAAAGTGCCGGGATTGCTGATGTCAACCACAACCTGCGCCTGGTTGTATATGTTGGTCGGTACGCCGTAGGTGTTGAACACTGTGGCCCCGGTCTGGAGGGTATTGAGATCGATCTGGAGATCTCCGGGGTTCGGCACATTTATCCCCGCGACGGCGTTGGTAGCGACCGGGATCGTCACCCAGTGAGGGCTGTTGATCGCGGCGCTTGCGTTCGGGTTCAATCTTACGGTCGAAATGTTCAGGAAGACGTGGCGAAACAATGCCCCCTGCGGCGGCTGCCCGGTGAAGGCTATCTGGACGTTGGCCGGGGTGGGAACGACCGAGAATGCTGGAGCTGCGCCACCACCACCGCATCCGGACGAGCCCACGATCAGGGAGACAAATATCGCAACAGGGGCGAGCAGCGGCAGGGCTGCCCACCAAGGGCGTCGATACTTCACTCGTGAACCATGCTCGAAGAGATTTAGGTTAGGGTTTGGGATAACCTAAGCCATGCATGAACGCAAGGAACAGGGCGCGACCCGATGGCGAAGTCCCGATTCTGCCTCACGTCTTGACGCGATATGATGGCGAACCAGACAATCATCTTCGGCATATTATGGGTCGGCTTTTAAGCGTGGCGGGACTGCTCCGCCTTTCAATTCTGGGCGCGGCTTGCCTCGCGTTCCTTGCCGCGGCTGTGCCGTCGAGCGCGGCCATGGACCTCTCGGTCGGGAACCCGGGACTCCAGCATTTCGATTCCGACGGAGTCGTCCAGCTCAACTTCGGGTTGACCGGGCCAGACGGTCAGCCGGTCGGCAACCTGACCGCCGACAACGTCAAGGTTTACGAGGACGGCAAGCCTGCCAAAATAGTTGACTTTCGCGGCGTCGGGCAGGGCCGACCGGTTGACATCGTGTTTGTGATGGACGTCACGGAATCGATGCAGCCGTATATCGATGCGGTCAAGCAGAGCATGGTTTCATTCGCCCATGACCTGGCGGCCAACAATCGCGATTACAGGCTCGGGCTCGTTACATTCGAGGACTACACCGTTTCGAAGTATCCCGACTGCAATTGCGCCTACCGCAACAAGCTGACGTCAAACGTCAACGAGTTCACCCAATGGGTCGGCTCGCTGCACGCCAGCGGCGGCGGCGATATCCCCGAGGACCAACTCGACGCGCTCAACTACGCCTCGACTTTGCCGCTCAGGCCCAATGCGCAGGCGATATTTATCCTTATTACGGACGCGCCCTGTCACGTGCGCGGCGACGGCCCCGATCGCATGGGCGACCTGGCCTATCGCGAGCACAAGAACCCCAACGCCAACGTCACCAATCTGATCCCGAGTGAAGTCGCGCAGACGCTTCGCAAACAGGGAATCACGCTCTACGCTGTCGCGCCACCGCCGTTCATCGAGCCGGCTTACGCCGAGATCGTGAACGCCACCCACGGCCGGCTTTACAATATCGTGACCGAGGAAAGCCGCTTCGGCTCGCTGGTTCGCGAGATCGGCCACACGATCGCGACCGAGTACGCGCTCAGCTACAAGTCGCCGCGTCCGATCGAGGACGGTACCACGCGCGACGTCGAATTAAAGATCAATTACGGCGGGCAGGCTGCCGACGCGACAACGTCGTACCAGGTGCGCGGGATCGGCGGCGCGGTGATCA
Organism: Deltaproteobacteria bacterium; assembly: GCA_021786815.1. GTDB lineage: Bacteria > Desulfobacterota > Binatia > Binatales > Binataceae > DTIX01. Next base: position 4,563 of record JAJYMR010000246.1, on the reverse strand, counting down.
ATCCGAGCGAAGGGGGTCCCGGCGCATCCACCGCTGGCGTGGGGCTCGAGGAGCTTTCCTTCTCATGGTGGAACGGCGTGGTCCCGCTGGTGGCGATCCTTGCCCTTATCCTGCTCTCGCGCATGAGATTCGGGCTTTCGACCGAAGAACTGAAGGCGATAATCGAGGCACACGCCCAGCCGAGCCATCCCGCCCCGGCCGCGACACGCATGCCACCCAGGCCGCAAGCGCCGCCTGCGCCGCCGCCCGCAAGACCGACCTACCTCGCCTCGGCTGCTTCGACCCAGAACGCGGGTCCGGCCACGCTCGCGACGCTCAACCCGGTCGCACCCGTGGCTCCGGCCTACACGGTGCTGAAGGACGAGGTGTCGCTCGGGCGCGGCGACGACAACGATATTGTAATTCCCCATGCGAGCGTCTCGCGCGCCCATGCGCGCCTGATGAGGCGTGACGGGGCGTATGAAATCCGCGACCTGAACTCGACCAACGGCACGTTCGTCGACGATCTACAGGTCCACGGCGCGGCGATGGTGTCCAGCGGAAGCCGGGTGCGCCTGGGCGACGTCCAGTTCGTTTTGAAATTCTGAGCGTTTTTGCGCCGGCGCAAAAGACTCGCCGCCGCGGGGTCCGCGGCACTCCGGCGCGACGCCTCCGTCGAAAGACAAAGGCGTCGCGCACCCACGAAGGCGTCTCAATGCCCGGCGTTCCTCAGCGTCAGCGGTGTGAAGAAGCTCTTGTCAACCAGGCCCATATCGATGTACCAGCATTCGCGCTCCGCCGAATCGCGTCCCGGCATGTACATCACGGACGAAGCCCCGCTCTGGACGTCGTAATCCACCATCGCGAGTTGGAATAGCCGCTTGTACGGGTAGATGGCGATCCGCGCGTCGGGCACCGGACGATCGCGGTAGGTGTTGAAGGTGGCGATCGTTTTCCACAGGTTCCCGCTGCGGTCGTACTGGTCGGAAGCGGTGATGAACCATCCTTCCGAGTCGATATAGAAGACGCGCCGCGGGATCGAGAAATCCCGGCCCGGTTTCTCGGTTGCCTCGATTATATAAAGATGGCGAAGCTCCCAGTTCTCCGGGCATACGCTTTTGCCGCCGTCGAACGGGCAGGGCCGTTCCGGCGAGTTCTTCGCATTGACGACCGCGAGCATCGTGCGCTCGCCCAGGAACCGGTAGTTGAAGTTGAGGATCTTGCCGGAAAAGCCGAAATAAGAGTCGGGGTCGATCGTGCTTACATATGGCGCGGTTCCCGATATGCCGAATCCGCCTGAGCGTCCGCCGACCGCCCCGCCTTGATATCCCAGAAGCGGGCCGCTCGCGTCAGAGAGCACCTCGGTCGGCTGGCGGACAACCCTTCGCGTGGTTGGAACGTACACCCACACATTGTCCTCGATCGAAGGGCTAAGATAGTCGTATCGAACCATCCCGTAGCCGCGCATCGTGCTGGGTTCGAGAAACGGAAACAATCCGAACCGGTAACGGATGCCAGTCATGGCCGCGTCAGGATCGCTCGGGACCGGCGGCACCATGAGCCGGCCAACTTCGCTGTAGAATGCCATACGGCCGACGGTGTAGGAGCTGAGCGGCGAACCGTGGCTTTGCGGCGTGTAGCTCGCCACCTGCGGCTCGCGAAGATCCAGGTCGTCGCTATAAAGCGGGCGGAAGCTGTAGTTCCACATGATCTTGAGCGCCACCTCGGGATCGTTGACGTCGATCAGCGGAAATGGCAGGCCCGCGACGTAGTTCAGCAGACGCCCGTCGCTTCCGAGCTTCACTTGCGCGGAGTATTTCTCGGTCGCCGACTTGTACGGCGGCGGCCATTCGACCTTCGCGGTCGGTACGATGTTGAGCTCCATTCCGTGTTCGACGAGCAGATAGTTTCCGGGGCTCAGAAGGTTGCTTACCTTGTTGGCGTTGGTGCGGTTGATGGTCTCGCCCGGCACTACATCCGCGCGGGCGGCTGACGACAGGGCAAGCAGGAGAACGGCCAGAATCGCGAACAGCGAAGACGTGCAAACAGACTTCATACGTGTTGCCTCCTCGCAGCGTCCGGCTAGGCGGCGATGGAGGTACTACAGGGCGGGGCCGGCGTGCATTCGGTTGATGGAAATATTCTGCGCCCCACGATCGGTAGACGCAAATATTTCGCGACCCCACGAATCGATGAATATAGGCGTGTTGCGCGCGATTTGTGCCCGGTCCTAAGATTGTCGAAGTCCAACGCAGGACGGACATATATGAAGACTAACAAGGCACTGCCGGCATTGGTCGCAGCCTCGATGCTTCTCGTACTGTGGGCAGGTCGCAGCAGCGCTCAATTAGGCCCGATGGGTCCGCCGCTCCCGACCACACTTATCGTCGCGCTGCCGGCGCCCGGCGAGGTCTATGGCGAGAAGCAGGTCGTGACCGTCGGCGTCGGCGCCACGGTCTATCGGTTTCTCCTGAAGGACGCCTACGTTGACGATCCTTCGGGCTTCATCCACTGGCCCGACGTCTGGCAATACGTCCGCGACCATCGGCCTAACTTCCAGACCCAGGGCGCCGACGCGGATCAATTCAAGAAGATACAGCCGGGCCAGACGGTGACGATAAAGGGGATGTTCGCCCCGATGGACCGGACCTTCGAGGTCGTATCGGTCGCAGTCGGCCCCGGTGTGTTCGCCCCGGGTCACAAGTACTGAGCGATCCGCGTAAGAGAATTGGTTTCGAGGCGTCCCGGAACGGGTCCGCTGGCCTCGGGCGAGCTTGGGCCACGTTGTACGGCGTAGGCCCGCTGGTGTACCCTGTAGGCTCACGGATTAAGGCCTTGGAAACCGATTTTCCCAATAATCGTCGATGAAAAAGCTGACCGGAGCCCAAATCGTAATTGAAAGCCTCATTGCCGAGGGTGTCGATGTCATCTTCGGATACCCTGGCGGCGCGATCCTGCCCACCTACGACGCGCTTCTCGACTCGAAGATAAAGCACGTACTGGTACGCCACGAGCAGGGCGCGGCCCATATGGCCGAAGGCTACGCCCGGGTCACCGGAAAGCCGGGTGTCGTGATGGTTACCTCGGGGCCGGGCGCGACCAACGCCGTAACCGGTATCGCCGACGCCTACATGGATTCGACGCCGGTCGTGATGCTCTCCGGCCAGGTCTCAACCTCGCTCATCGGCAACGACGCCTTCCAAGAGGCCGACATCGTCGGAATCACGCGCCCGTGCAGCAAGCATAATTACCTGGTCAAGGACATTCGCGACCTCGCCCGCATCATCAAGGAAGCATTCTATATCGCGGGCAGCGGACGGCCCGGCCCGGTGATCGTCGATCTTCCCAAGGATATCCAGCAGGCCGAGCATACTTTCAAATTTCCCGAGACGGTCGAGCTTCGCGGCTACAAGCCGACCGTCAGGGGCAATCCGCGGCAGATCGAGCGCGCGGTCGAAGCAATCGAGAACAGCGAACGCCCGCTCTTTTACGTCGGCGGCGGTGTGCAATGGTCGGGCGCGGCGCCCGAACTGCAGCAACTCGCGCGCGGACTTGGTATCCCGGTGACCGAGACACTGATGGCGCTCGGCTCGATGCCGGCCTCGGATCCGCTCAGGCTTGGGATGCTCGGGATGCACGGGTCGTACGGCACCAACACCGCGGTCTGCAACACCGATTGCCTGATCGCCGTGGGCGCGCGTTTCGATGATCGCGTGACCGGCAGGCTTGCGAACTTCGCGCCCAAGGCCGAGACGATCATCCACGTCGACATCGATCCGTCGTCCATCTCCAAGAACGTCAAGGTGGACATTCCGATCGTCGGCGACATCAAGCATGTGCTCACCGACATGCTGAGCGTCGTGAAGGGGCGCGAGGGAATCGCCAAGCGCCATGCGGTCTGGCAGAAATGGGTCGAACAGATCCATCGCTGGCACAAGGAAAAGCCCCTTTACGAGAACGGCAAGCGCGCCGACCATATCACGCCCATGCAGGTCATCGGCGAACTGTACAACCTGACCAAGGGCGAGTGCATCGTCGCGACCGACGTCGGCCAGCATCAGATGTGGGTCGCGCAGCTTTTTCCGTTCGAGCGCCCGCGCTCGTTCCTCACCTCGGGCGGGCTCGGCACGATGGGCTACGGGTTGCCGGCGGGAATCGGCGCCAAATTCGCGGCTCCCGACCGCGAAGTGGTCGTGGTGACGGGCGATGGTTCCATCCAGATGAACATCCAGGAGCTTGGCACCGCGGTCGAGTACGGCATCGATATCAAGGTCGTCATCCTGAACAATTACTTCCTCGGGATGGTCCGCCAGTGGCAGGAGAAGTTCTACAACGAGCGCTATTCGTACTCGGCGATGTCGGTGCCGAACTTCGTCAAGCTCGCGGAAGCCTACGGTGCACACGGTTTTCGGATAGAAAAGCCCGAGGAATTGGCCAAGACGATGAAGGAAGCGTTCGCCACGCGTGGACCAGTCCTTATTGATATTGCGATTCCGAAGGAAGAGGCCGTGATGCCGATGATTCCGCCGGGCGGCGCGATGTCCGAGATGCTGCTCGCGTAACAGTCCCGCGCGGCGCACAAGA